>NZ_DCYU01000136.1:0-20514 GCF_002331165.1 Pseudoalteromonas sp. UBA2102 | reverse complement strand
ACAGCCAATCCGCCTACAAAGGGAATAAGGTAAATACCCTTGGTTTTTATGCCAAAGTATTTCATGGCTCTAACGTGTCCGTACTCATGTACCACTAAACAGGCAATTAGCATTAGTGCAAATTCAATACTAAATAACCAGGCATAGCCGGCAACCGATGCACTCGCTAAAGCCACTTTAATTACTTTTGCACTTTTAAATAATTTAAAGCCCAGTGCCGCTAGCCCTAAAAAGCCTTTTTTGGGCTGGCTATTTACTGGCGCAGGCAAAGCTAGTTCAGTAGCAAACACACCATCAACAAATAACGATAAAGACTGCTCATGAACATGTGAGCTATCAATCCCTATTTGCTTATTATTTAAAGTAAATTCAGCGTAATGCTCTTTGGGTGTTGTAAAGCTTATGGCCTGTTGATTATGAAATATTTGTACTATTTTATGCCCAGATACCATTAGCGTTAATGGTTGCTCTGCAAGCATGAGATCGATTTTTATCATGACTAAAACCAGTTAAAACAATGGCGCTAGTATACCGATGAATTTAAAAAACACGAATTGCCTTAAACCATAAGCGAAAAAGCACTTAGAAGATAAAAAATAATATAAAACTAAGCTGACAAAAGGCTGATCAGGCGCTATTTTTACAGTACTAATATATTAAGCAGTTACAAGGATAGAGCATGTCGATTTCGGTACCCAATATTTTAGTTGTGGATGACTCAAAGGCGATTTTAATTGTTATGGAGGCCATTTTAAATGAGCTAGGAGTCTCGAATAAAGTTACAAAATGCCTGAGTGCTCAGCAAGCGCTAACTCACGTAACCGACGATATAAACTTTTACGATATTGTATTTACAGACTTAAACATGCCTGAAATGGATGGTATGGAGTTTATAAGAAAACTAGGCGAGCTTAATTTTACAGGCGCAGTAGTTATAATTTCGGAGATGGATCATAAGGTTATTAACCTAGCTGCCAATTTAGCGCGCCATAGCAATATTCATTTAGTCGCAAATTTAGCTAAACCCGTGCAACTTAGCCAAGTAAAAACCGTTTTACAAAAAGCAAAACACTTAGCAGTACATAACGACCTTTCTCATGCCTCTATTTCAGAAAAAGCATTGCATGAGGCAATCAATTTAAACGAGATAATCCCTTACTATCAGCCAAAAATAAATTCTCAAACCAGTGAAATAGAAAGTATTGAGGTGCTAGCGCGCATCGTTAAAACGCACACTGGCGAAATCATCTCGCCCAATCGGTTTATTTCGTTATCGGAGCAGTCGGGGTTAATTAATCAAATTACCTTTAGCTTATTTGAGCAAGCCACCAGCGACTTAAAAGCTATACGTACAAACATTGCTGCGCATCTAAAACTGGCTTTTAACCTATCTCCCACGCAACTAGATGATTTAAGCTGCCCCAACAAGCTGATGCTTATACTGCAGCTCAATGAGCTATCACCTAGTGATATAATTTTAGAGATTACCGAGCAACATGCGCTGTCTAGCCTTTCTCAGCTAGAAACCTTAAACAGATTAAGAATGCATGGCTTTGGCATATCATTGGATGACTTTGGGGTTGGTTTTACCAACATGAACCAGATTAAGCGCCTGCCTTTTACTGAAATAAAAATTGACCGTACACTTATTAGTAATATTGAAACAGATCAGTTTTCGCAAGTGGTGGTCAGCTCACTGGTTGATATTGCCAGCCAAGAGCAATTAGCTCTTGTGGCCGAAGGCGTAGAGCGCGCCGAAGAATCGCTCTACTTAAAAAACTACCGCACTAATTTAGCCATGCAAGGATTTTTGTTTACCTGCCCTAAAGCCAAAGACGATTTTATAGAGTGGGCACTAAACTGGGTAAATACGACGGGGGGCACAATTAAACGCTAACCTTCAACCCCGTCGTAATTATTTATTATCTCGGGGCGTGTCGTCATCTTCACTAACTATGTGCTCGCTGCTTGCTAAACGCTGGCGCCAGCGCTGCTTGGCGACCATGCGCATATTGGTCGATTGGTCGCGCTCATCAACAATTTCAAGCCCCATAAGGGCTTCTATCATATCCTCGAGGGTTACAATGCCTTGAACATCACCGTATTCATCAACAATTAAACATATGTGAGTACGCTGTTTAAGTAAGGTTTGTAGTAGCGAGGACACATTATGCCCTTCGGGTACCGTATGAATAGGCTTAACTAATTTGCTAATTTTATAATCGGTACCTAAGCGGTGATAAGCCAACATAATGTCGTTTTTATGCACAAAGCCAATTATGTCATCGGCGTCTTTATCAAATACTAACACGCGCGAAAATGAAGACGAGCCGTGCTCGCTCATGTACTGATCGACCGTTAACCCTTTATGCACTTTATACAGCACAGTACGCGGCGTCATTAAGTCGGTTAATTTCGCATGCCTAAAATGTAAAAGGTTGCGGATTATTTCTGACTCATCGGCATGGATTGCCCCTGTTTCGGTGCCTATATCTGCCATGGCTTCTATTTCTTGGCGAATATAAAAAGCCTCATCGTGCTTGGCCCCCATTAAATTAGTAAGCTTTTGAGCAAGCCACACAAATGGTTTTAGCGATATCACTAAAAAGCGTAAAGAATAGGTCACGCTAGGGGTTAAGGCACGCCAATAATTGGCCCCTAAGGTTTTTGGAATAATCTCTGAAAGTACCAATACTAAGAGTGTCATTATGGCAGAGGCAATTCCTACTGCCGCATCTGAAAAAACCACAGCGGCTTGCGCACCCACACCTGCAGCACCGGCGGTATGGGCCACTGTGTTAAGCGTTAGTATTGCAGCAAGCGGTTGATCTACATTATTTTTTAGTTTTTCGAGCTGCTTTGCAAGTTCAGGCTGTTTTTTGCGTAATAGCGCCACATAGCTGGGCGAAATACTTAACAGTACAGCTTCCATTACAGAGCATAAAAAAGAAATAACGATGGCAGCAACCATGTACACAATCAGTAAAGTCACTTTTTCTCCGATGAGTTGAACATATGGGCATGGTAACAATACATGCTATATTTGGCCAAATAACTATCAATAATAGGCACAAATATGAGAATTAG
Organism: Pseudoalteromonas sp. UBA2102; assembly: GCF_002331165.1. Classification (NCBI taxonomy): domain Bacteria; kingdom Pseudomonadati; phylum Pseudomonadota; class Gammaproteobacteria; order Alteromonadales; family Pseudoalteromonadaceae; genus Pseudoalteromonas; species Pseudoalteromonas sp. UBA2102. The sequence goes on along the minus strand of NZ_DCYU01000136.1, from coordinate 17,427 downwards.
CTCACCTTGGACCACAAAAAATAAATTACTAAAACAAGCAGCTACCTTTTTTGCTCTTGGCAGCTTGAGCTTGACAGCAATAGCAGCCCCGCTTGATAAATCAAATATCGAGTTTATTGGCCCTTTAGGCGAAAACATGCAAGTTAAGCCTTTTCAAACACCACACGGCCAAGTCATTATTAATAACTTATTAGAGCAGTTGCAACGTAATACGCAAAGTGTGTCTGTATTTGGTAAAAAGCATAGCTGGCAGCCGTTTAATAAAGTAAACGCACTTACTTTAGGTGGCCTACAAGCGCTTAAGTTCAATATTGAAACAACCCGCTATAGCCAAGGCACATTAACTATAAAAGGGATAGAGAACGCACAGTTGTTTATTGATGCCAAGCTTCAAAAAGGCGATAACCACACATACTCTTTATCGTTAACTAATGGCTCTCATAGTGTGATTGTAGTGGCGCAACAAGTGGCTAACTGGAACAACGTTTCTCTCGATTTTGAACCCAAAGCCGACACTGACAACATTACAATTAACACCTCTACAACTAAGCGACTTTCAGCCGAGCAACTTTTTGATGCCCCCACCATTAGTCGACTTTCTTTAGCGCCCGATGCTAAGCAATACGTTACCAGCACACGCAGCTATTCAAATAAAACAGCTAACCAAGCAAACGTGGTAACTGAGCTTAAAAATAGCCAAAATCAAACCTTGTATCGCTTTGAAGGCCAGCAACCAAGCAATATGGTATGGAGCCCCAATAATCAATTTTTAGTTTATATGTTAGGGAGTGAACTAAAACAGCTAAACCGTAAAAACCTCAGCATTAAAACATTGGCCAGAGAGCTTGAAGGCGCAAGTAACTTTAATTTTTATAATAATAACAGCCTTATTTTTAGCTGGTCTAAAACCCCCGAAGACAACAACAGCTTAACTAAGCACTACAAAGGCCTTCAAGATAGATGGTCATACGCACGCAACGTAAGTCAGCTCTATATGTTAGACACCAACAGCGGCTTAACCAAAGCGCTTAGCCAAGGCCCTATTTCGCATAGCTTTGAAGATGCAAACACTAATCGTGGCAAAGTATTAATGAGCCGCCAAGTTATGGTTATGCAAGCCACTACCCACCCAGAAACTGAACTGGTGGAACTTGACTTACAATCGAATAAAATAACGTCTTTTGGTAAATTTAAAACCTTTAACCATGCAAAGTACGCCAACAAAGATGTGTACGTTGTTGCTGGCCCAGATTTTAAAAATGGCGCAGGCCGTGCCCTTCCAAAAGGGATGTTAGCTAATAATTACGACGGCCAATTGTACTTACTTAGCGATAACGGTAAGAATGTAAAAGCGCTTAGTAAGCAGTTTGACCCCGCTATAGGTGAATTACATGTGCTTGATAATGGCGATGCGCTTATAAAAGTAACCGAGCAAGATACCCAACCTTTGTATTTATATGACTTAAGCAAACAGCGCTTTAAAAAACTTAATACGGGTTTAGATATCGTTGAGCAATTTAGCTACTCGCACGAGAGAAACCCGCAAGTGCTACTAAGCGGTACCACAGCATCCACCCCTCAGCAGCTTAAACGCTTAAATATAAGTAAAAATAAAACAGACCTAATCTGGGACTCTAAGCCGCTTGCCTACGCTAATACACAAATACCGACTCTGGAAGAGTTTAACTTTACAAACAAAGACGGCGTAGAAATTACAGGGCGTGTGTACTTACCTACTAACCTAGATAAAACTAAAAAACACCCTGCACTTGTCTATTACTACGGTGGCACCTCACCGGTTACCCGTGGTTTTACAGGGCGCTACCCATTTAACTTGTGGGCAGCAAATGGCTATGTTGTTTATGTATTACAGCCAACAGGGGCAACTGGTTTTGGGCAAACATTTTCTGCTCAGCACGTTAACGCCTGGGGCGATTATACCGCTAGCGATATAATGCAAGGTACGCAGGCCTTTTTAAAAAAATACGATTTTGTTGATAGCAAAAAAGTGGGTAATTTAGGCGCCTCATACGGAGGCTTCATGACCATGCTACTTGCCACCAAAACAGACATGTTTAGTGCATCTATTGCGCATGCGGGTATATCAAACTTAACCTCGTATTGGGGCGAAGGTTGGTGGGGGTATTTATACTCAGGCGAAGCATCAAAAAATAGCTTTCCGTGGAATAACGCTTCACTTTATAGCGATCACAGCCCTGTATTTCATGCCGATAAAGTAACGACCCCTTTACTACTGTTACACGGCGATAGCGATACCAATGTACCTGTTGGCGAAAGCTTAACCATGTATACCGCCTTAAAGCTTTTAAATAAAGACGTAGAACTTATTGAATATAAAGGCGCCGACCATCAAATTTTTGCTCGTGATAAACGCTTTGATTGGTGGAACACCATGCTTGCTTATTTTGATAAACAACTAAAAGGCGAACCACAGTGGTGGGACGCAATGTATTCAGATAAGTAACACAGCGCTCAGCACATTTTCAGCTAAATGTGCTGAGCTTACTCACATAAACAGCAACCTTAGGTAAGCCGCCTTTTATATCTGAAACATAAAGTTACCGAAAAGTTACACCGCCCCCTTCTCAGCATTTAACGATTGGTGCTACCATACAGAGCTATAAATATACAAAAATAAGTCCTATGGCAATTAACGTTTTATTGGTTGAAGACGACGAGCTACTCGTTAAGCGCATCCAAAATCACTTTACAGACACCGAATTTTCGATAGAAATAGACCCCACAGGTGCCGATGCCCTAAACATAGTTAGGCAACGCGTAAACCTGCGCAGTGCTATTTCTCTTGCCATTATTGATATTGTATTACCCAAGCGTGATGGGTTGCAGCTTGCCAAAGAGCTCAACACTTTGACCGATATTGGCGTGATTGTTTTATCTAGCCGCGACTCTCAAGCCGATCGTATTGCAGGGCTTGCACAAGGTGCTGATGACTATATTTGTAAGCCTGTTGATTTATTAGAACTTGAGCTGCGCATGCGCGCACTTTATAAACGTATTGCAATTAATCAAGACGATGATGAAAGCGAAGAGTTTATAGAATACGCCGACTTTAAGCTCCACCCCGATAACCGCACATTAATTACCTCATCAGGTATTGAATCGCGCTTAACCGAAGCCGAGCACAAAGTGCTAATTTGTTTAATTAGCAACGCAGGTAAAGCAACCTCACGAGAAAAAATATCAGAAGAAATAGGCCAACCAGATTGGAGCCCAAATGACCGTACTGTGGATGTTTTAATTGGCCGTTTGCGTAAAAAACTATACGATGAAAAAGACCAAAAACGCATTGTAACCGTGCGCGGTAAAGGTTACATGCTCTCAATTTAGCGCATTAAAATTTTAAACGCAGAAAAACGCAGCAAGCACTGAGCTTAGCACCTTAAAATAATTAAACATTATTGCGGTTCGGTATTATTTCCAGCAGCGTTTAGTTTATTTAGTTAACTGCGCCAGTAACCGCTCAAAAGCACGATAATTTAGCGCCTCTTTTAGCTCTTCTAAATTAATATGCTCTGCACCTTTTAAGTCACTAATAGTACGCGCCACTTTAATGACCCTATGGTACGAGCGTGGCGATAACGACAGTTTTTCGCTAGCGTGTGCTAAAAACTGCAACTCAGCCGGGGCTAAAGTGCAATGGATATTCATTTCTTTATTATTTAATCGTGCATTAACCTTACCTTGGCGCTTTAGCTGTGCACTGTAGGCCGCTTCTACTCGGGCTCTTACTTGGGCGCTGGTTTCTTCAGGCTCGGTACTTTGTAGCTCAACACTGGTTAGTCGCGGCAGCTCTATTTGTAAATCGATACGGTCTATAAACGGGCCTGATACGCGCGATAAATAGCGCATCACTTGGTCAGGTGTTGCTCGCTTATCATTATGACACCCTGTAGGGCTTGGGTTTAGTGCGGCTATAAGCTGAAACTGCGCCGGAAACTCCATTTGCCTTGCAGCCCGCGAAATAACCACCGAGCCGGTTTCCATGGGTTCACGCAGCGAATCAAGTACCTTACGTTCAAATTCCGGAAGCTCGTCCAAAAACAACACCCCGTTATGCGCAAGTGAAATTTCCCCCGGTTTAGGGTTTGAAGAGCCACCAACTAAAGCGACTGCCGAGCAAGTGTGGTGTGGGTTTCTAAAAGGCCGTTGGCGCCAATTATTTAGATCAATTGATTGGCCAATAATAGAATACAGTGCAGCCGTTGATATTGCCTCATCGTCAGACATGGTTGGCATTATCGTCGCCATACGCTGCGCTAGCATAGATTTACCCGTACCAGGCGGACCTAAAAAAAGTAGGTTATGGCCTCCAGCGGCGGCTATTTCGAGCACTCGCTTAGCACCGGGTTGGCCTTTAACATCACTTAAATCGAGTAAAAAGTCGGGAGACTGGGCGCAATCTGGGTATTCAATATTTAAAGGTAGTGGCTGCTGATTTAATAAATCCCCCCATACTTCTTGTAACGAGTTAACCGCTTTACGCTTAACGCCGTTCACCAAACTTGCGAGGCTATCGTTGGTAAAAGGTAAAAAGCAGCAACGGTTTTGCTCTTTTGCAGCAAGTACAGAGGGCAAAATGGCATTAACTCCCCGCACTTCACCATTAAGGGCAAGCTCACCGTAAAATTCATATTTATGTATATCTGGACACACTACCTGTCCCGAGGCCACTAAAATACCTACGGCAATGGCTAAGTCAAAACGCCCGCCATCTTTAGGTAAATCGGCAGGAGCTAAATTTACGGTAATACGTTGATCAGGAAAACCAAATTGAGAGTTTTCTAGGGCGCTACGCACCCTGTCTTTTGATTCTTTAACTGAGGCCTCTGGCAGCCCAACAATATTAAATGCCGGTAAACCATTACCTAGGTGTACTTCTACAATAACCTCGGGGGCGTTTATACCCACTTGGGCACGAGAGTAAATGCGAGCTAGCGACATTCCTTATCCTAATTAATGGTTTAATTAATTAGTTTAGTCAGAATATTTAAAAACGTGTACTGTGATTTGCCATTTAATAGCCGCAATACGAAGCAATAAAGTGGTTAGCATTGCCATTACCATGGCAAGTTCGGTCGCGAACGCAAAGTGAATTCCCAGCGTGTAAACTACACCGCCAGCAATACAGGTAATAGCATATAACTCGCCTTTTAGCAGCATAGGAATTTCGCGAGCAAGCACATCACGGAGCATGCCCCCAAAGCAACCGGTAATTACACCCATAATAATCGCGGTCATATTTGGCATGCCGGCTAGTAAGGCTTTTTGGGTGCCCATTACCGCAAAAAATGCTAAACCAAATGCATCGGCAATTTGTAATGTGTAGTGCGGAATCGACTTTTGCTTGTTAATAAGCCGCGTGGTAATAAATACCGCGGCTAAAATAGCATAAAAAAAACTTTGATCGTGTAACCAAAATACCGGAACATCTAATATGAGATCGCGAACCGTACCGCCCCCAATCGCTGTTACCGCTGCTAATACTACAACCCCAAAACCATCCATTTTCTTTTCGTGTGCGACCAAAGTACCTGTAACAGCAAACACAGCAATACCGATTAAATCAAACCAGTGATAAAGTTCAGTCATGTGTAACAACCCAAAATTATTTGTGCCGTTTTAACACAAACTATACAAAGTTTTAAGTAATAACGTATTTTTAGAGAAGTTTATAATATTTATAGATATTACTCGGGGGTATAAATCTAAGAGTGCTTTATAGGGAAAGAAATATAAATTTCAGGCATAAAAAAACACGCTTTAAGCGTGTCGTTTCATTTTATGTATTTCAGTGGTTGCGGGAGCCAGAGCTTATGAAAGGTGAACCGACGACCTTTGCTGGCTTATGCAGAGCTGAGCCCGACGAGCTATTCATTTCACTGAATTTCAGGCATAAAAAAACACGCTTTTGGCGTGTCGATTAAATATAACTTATTATTTCAGTGGTTGCGGGAGCCGGATTTGAACCGACGACCTTCGGGTTATGAGCCCGACGAGCTACCAGGCTGCTCCATCCCGCGCCTGAAATATGTATACTTATTTAGCGTTGCTTACATTACAACGTGGCTGCCAACTTCCTAAAGGAAATTGGTTGCGGGAGCCGGATTTAAAACGACTACTTTTGCGGCTAATGAAGAGCTGAGACCGACAAGCTTTTCTTTAACTAACATTTTACTGTAACCTCAAACCCCTAAAGGAAATTGGTTGCGGGAGCCGGATTTGAACCGACGACCTTCGGGTTATGAGCCCGACGAGCTACCAGGCTGCTCCATCCCGCGCCTGTATATTTTAAGTCTATCGACTACTTAATTTAATCTCTTAAGTTAGAGTTTACAGTAACCAAACTTTTTAAAAATTGGTTGCGGGAGCCGGATTTGAACCGACGACCTTCGGGTTATGAGCCCGACGAGCTACCAGGCTGCTCCATCCCGCGCCTGTAATTTCTTTGAAATAGTTTCGTGTTAATGACGAGCCTGTTTCGAAGAGAGCGCTATAATATAGGAATAAACTTATATTGCAAGGCTTTAACTAGTTAATTGTGTTCAACCGAACAAAAAGCAATCAACAAGCACTATAAATAGCTATCTCTGATGTGGGCTTATCATTTTTTGAAACTCCCAATCTGGGTGTCCCATTACAATAAAGTCAGGATTTTCAGTGCTCTCACGCTGGTTATAAGTAAGCGGATTAAATTCTGCATCGGTTATACACCCGCCCGCTTCTTCTACAATAACTTGTGACGCGCCAGTATCCCACTCGCCTGTAGGGCCAATTCGTAAAAAGCAGTCGGCTTTACCCTCGGCAACTATACATGCTTTTAGCGAGCACGAGCCTACTGCAATAGTGGCAAACTGCGTATTTAAATACTGACTGACCGCTTCAATTTTTTGTCTACGGCTTACTGCCAACGTTAGGTTATCGGGTGTTGCTACCGACATTTTTGTGTCGCTACCATTTTCTCGTTTAAATGCCCCCTGATTAGCAGTAGCAAAGTAAGTGATCCCTTTTGCTGGCCAATGAATCACACCTAAAACGGGGTGATTATTTTCAATAAGTGCAATATTAACGGCAAAGTCACCACTTTCTAAAATAAACTCGCCAGTGCCATCCATCGGATCTAATAACCAATAGCGCTGCCAGTTCTTTCTTTGGGCAAGTGCCGGAATAGGCGTTTCTTCCGACATGATAGGGATGTCGGGCGCAAGCGCTTTTAAACCAGCAACAAGCACATCGTTAGACGCTAAGTCTGCTTTTGTAACAGGCGTAGAGTCTGATTTTTCTTGCTGGCCAATATCGTCTTTTTTATAAATAGCCATAATGGCATCGCCTGCACTTTGTGCAAGTTCAATACAAGGCTCTAGTAATTTATTCATTTGCAGCTCCAGACGCTAAATACTTATTTAATAATAGCAAAGCGGCAACACTGCGAGCTTCGGTAAAATCGTCTTGCTCTAATAATGACTGCCAATCTGTTAATGGCCACTTAACAACCACTAAAGGTTCGGGCTCATCACCTTCTAACGTTTGCGGATATAGTTGCTTAGCAAATAAAATATGCATGGTCGCGTTAAAGTAACTTGGCGCCATTGATACTACTTTTAGCGGCTCAAAAAATTCAGCACCAAAACCCACTTCTTCTTTAAGCTCTCTGTTTGCAGCTTGCTGTGGTGTTTCGCCAGGGTCTATCAAGCCTTTAGGAAAGCCTAATTGGTAGTCGTTTGTGCCCGCGCAATATTCACGTACCAGTAGCATTTCGTTATCGGCAGTTATTGGTACAATCATTACAGCCCCGCGGCCACCGCCACGTATGCGCTCATACTGGCGCTCTTCGTCATTAGAAAACTTAAGCTCTAACGATTCAACAGTAAATAAACGGCTTTTAGCAACTACATTGTTACTAATAATTTGAGGCGGAGTTGGGTGCTTTTTCTGTGTCATTGGCGTTATTTTGCTATCATGGCAGTTGTGCTTAATCATAAACTTTTCACAAGGAAAAGCCCATGCTAAATTGGTCAAAAATCGATACCGTTTTACTCGATATGGACGGAACATTACTCGATTTACATTTCGATAGTCACTTTTGGCTTAACGTTGTACCAGAGCAACTTGCGCTCACTCGCAATATTACCCTTGATGAAGCAAAAGCCGATATGCACAAACGCTATCAAGCGGTAAGTGGTCAAATACAGTGGTATTGCTTAGATTATTGGCAAGAGCAACTCAATTTACCAATAATGGAATTAAAACGCCAAACCCAGCACTTAATAAAAGTACGCGAAGATGTGCCCCACTTTTTAACTGAGCTAAAAAAAGCAGGTAAAGAGCTAATTCTTTTAACTAACGCCCACCCAGAAAACGTCATGCTTAAATTTGAACATACCGCGATAGATAATTATTTAGATGGCGTGGTGTCTACTCATCAATACGGAGTGAGTAAAGAGCAGCAAAGTTTATGGCATCAAGTACAAAAAGACTTAGGGTTTAATAAGCAGCGCACTTTGTTTGTTGATGACAGTGTGCCAGTTTTAAATGCTGCCCGAGAATACGGCATTGAACATTTACTTGCGGTGGCCAACCCAGATAGCCAGCAACCACATAATGTAATAGCCGATTACTTAAACGTAACCGACTACAGAAACATAATCTAGCTGCTAGATTATTGTTGCGGGTAACGCGCAACTAGGCCTTGATATACTAACTTTGCAAAGTCGGCATGTTCGGTATCAAGGCTTTTAACGACTTCGACTAAATGCTCGTTATCTTCTTGGCCATTCCATACTTTGATGTAGCTGCCATCTTTGTAGCCATGATCTTGGCGGAAAAAGTTTAACGTGTTTTTACCTACGTAACCGCGGTATAAATCGTCAATATCCATCCCTATTTGCGCCATACACCCTGCAAACGCGGCCGCGTTAAAGGTTTTATTTGCAACTGCTGAAGCTGCTAATATTTCAAGAGTTTGTTTAAAGTCATCTGCGGCCTGTGGTGCGCTAAGTTCTTGTTCTAGCTGCTTAGCTAACTCTTCGTAAGAGGTTGTTCCGTCAATTTTTAACGACAAACCAAAATGAAATATATCAACCAATTCTAGAATTACTTGCTCGGTGTCTGGGGTTTGTTTTTTCCACCACTTCCAACCGTAATGATCTAGCATCTCTGCACACTCTACCCAAATGGCTCTGTACCACTCAAAACCTTGGCTAAACCATTGATCATGAACTTTAGTGTTCATGGCATTTTGCATTTCTAGCATTACTACTAGCTTATTTAAGTTGGCTGACATATCGTTTCCACTTGAGCTTTTAAATTACGCTTATGATACAGGCAAATAATAAAAAGTGCATTTTTGATCTATTATAAACAGCACATAAAAACAAGGCAGGAAATAATGATGAGTAAAGTGTTACTGCACACCTTGGCGACTATTGTAATGGCTGCTTTTTTAGTAACGAATGCGCAAGCAAGTACAGAAGGAATTGCTACAGCCCCCGAGCAAGTATCACCATTATTACCGGGCTTAAGCGTGCCTAATATAACGCTCAAAGATCAACATGGTAATAATGTAGAGTTACAAAAGCGCTTTGCTGAAAAAACAACGGTGCTTATTATTTACCGCGGTGGTTGGTGTCCTTATTGCTCAAAACAACTGGCTAATATACAAAAAATTGAGCAGCAACTCGCTAATTTAAACGCGCAAATTATTGCAGTATCGCCAGATAGCCCAGAAAAACTAGCCCAAAGTAAAATAAGTTCGCCAAATTATTTACTGCTTTCAGATGATAGCTTAACCCTAGCAAAAGCCTTGGGTTTAGCTTATTTTTTAGATGATAAAACAGCCGCTATCTATCGCAATAAGCGCGGTGTTAACTTTGTTGATGCCCAAGGCAAGGTAAACGTCGCCTTACCTGTACCGGCTGTATTTGTAATTGATAAAAGCGGCGTTGTGTATTTTCAGTACGCAAACCCTAATTACAAAGTACGTTTAACAGAGGAGCTATTATTAGCTGGCGTTAAATCAATAGAAAATCAATAATCTGTAGTTATACCAATCGACTTAAATATTTAATCATTCTAGGGTGCTAAATAGAGCGCTATAAATGCCTAATAACTTAACACCATTGATATTACAAAAAAGGCCAACTAGGTTGGCCTTTTAAACGTTTAACGCGAGCCAGTAAACTCAGCCCACGACTCTATTAAATCTATAAAATCTTCAAAGCCACAACCACTCACTAGGCCATTTTCTTCAAGCATTAAGTCATCATCTTGATAGGCGACTAAATCTTCGCTGTCTTGGTGTAGGGCATGGGCTTCAAATAAGGCTTCGTCTTTAGAGAGTATTAAGTCTATCTCTTGGCCTTTTAACGTTATTGGCTCGTAACTTGTTTTTACCGAGCTAATAAGTGCTTGTACCATCGCGACTTTTTCTTTGCCAATTTCTTCGTTTAACCAGCGGCCAATTAGGGCATGCTCGCTGCTTATTTTAATGCGCAGCCCACTAATAGGGTCACGTATAAATTGATATTCCATAATTTTTACTTTTAAAACGCTAATGCACTAATTATACCCATAAATAGCCTTAAACACCGACCCTAAAACGCAAAATAGCGCCAATGGGCGCTATTTAAATAGGCGACATAAAAGCTAACTTCGCGATCTAAAACGTGCAGCATCTATAATCGACCATAAATAAATAATAGGCACGAGTACAAAGCCTACTAATACATAAATAAGTGCGTAACTAATTATAATAGCTAGCGCAAAAAAGATAGCGGCTAAAATTCGCCCTTGTACCAATTGCCCTAAACCAGGAAAAAATATATTACACAACGCTGCAATAACATTACCGCCAGAACCTTGATCAGCCATACTCACCTCTGTAGTTAATTAATTTTAAGTTTTAGTTATTTACTTACTATCACACTTTATGCCAATTTATTAAAGCTTAAAAATCAAATAGTTAAATTACTACTAAATAACTGCTTTAGTATTTTTTACTAAATATAGGTCAATTTGATTATTTTTATTATTAATTATCGTTACTTAAGAGTACAAAAAAGCGACTAAGGGATTAGTTTTACAAGTATTTTTAGAATAGCTGTTCATAAAAACAGTATTTTATTTAGCCTAACAAAAACACCTGTTATACTGCCCTCATTATTGATTGAAAAGGCGTAACGATGGACGTTTCTGAATTACTCGATGGCTTAAATGACAAACAACGCGATGCCGTTGCAGCCCCACTACAAAACATGCTGGTATTAGCAGGTGCTGGTTCGGGTAAAACACGTGTTTTAGTTCATCGTATCGCGTGGTTAATGCAGGTTGAGCAAGCATCAGCCTATAGTATTTTTGCGGTTACCTTTACTAATAAAGCCGCTAAAGAAATGCGCACCCGTGTTGAAGAAACCCTAAAAGCCCCTGTCGGTGGCATGTGGATTGGTACATTCCATGGTTTATCACACCGTATTTTGCGCGCTCATCACCGTGAAGCAAACCTGCCAGAAGCCTTTCAAATTTTAGACTCTGACGATCAACTTAGAATGATCAAGCGCTTATTAAAATCAATGAATATTGATGATAAAAAGTGGCCCGCCAAACAATTTGGCTGGTACATCAGCGCTAAAAAAGATGAAGCCCTGCGCCCTAAAGATATTCAAGCCTACGATATAAACGAGCAAATGATGCTACGTGTATATGCCGCCTATCAAGAGGCGTGTGACCGTGCTGGTTTAGTTGATTTTGCAGAAATACTGCTACGTAGCTACGAAGTACTTAAAAATAATCCTACGCTACTTCGCCATTACCAGCAGCGCTTTGCCCACATGCTGGTAGACGAGTTCCAAGATACCAATACCATTCAATACGCATGGCTAAAGCTACTTGCTGGTGATACACAAAGCATTATGATTGTAGGCGACGATGACCAGAGTATTTACGGTTGGCGTGGCGCTAAAATAGAAAACATTAAACGCTTTCTAACTGATTTTGACGCCGAAACTATTCGCCTTGAGCAAAACTACCGCTCAACCGCGACCATTCTAAAAGCATCTAATGCGCTAATTAAAAATAATTCAGAGCGCATGGGTAAAAGCCTTTGGACCGATGGTAACGAAGGCGAGCCTATATCAATTTATGCCGCCTTTAACGAGCTAGACGAAGCCCGCTTTGTAAGCAGCAAGCTACGCAGCTGGTTAAATGCTGGTAATGCGCTGCAAGACGCCGCTATTTTATACCGTAGTAACGCACAATCTCGTGTACTCGAAGAAGCCATGCTTCAAGAAGGCTTAAAGTACCGTATTTACGGTGGTATGCGATTCTTCGAACGTCAAGAAATTAAAGATGCGCTATCGTACTTACGATTAGTAGGAAACCGCCAAGACGACGCCGCATTTGAGCGTGTAATTAACACCCCTGCGCGCGGTATTGGCGATAAAACACTTAGCCATATACGCGACTGTGCGCGTGCTGAGTCTCTGCCTCTTTGGTACGCCGCTAAAGCAATTGTTGAACAACAACATTTATCGGGTCGTGCGGCAAGCGCTGTTACAAAATTTGTAGAGTTGGTAGAGCACATAGAAGATAAAATTAGCGACCTTACACTGCAAGAGCAAGCCAAATACGCTATTCAAACCTCTGGCCTTATGGCTATGTATCAAGCTGAAAAAGGCGAAAAAGGCCGAGCTCGCGTAGAAAACTTAGAAGAGCTTATCAGTGCCTGCGATCAGTATGAACTCCCCGAAGAAGAAGAGTTTAGCTCACCACTACAAGGCTTTTTAGCTTATACATCGCTTGAATCTGGTGAAGGCCAAGCCGATGAACACGAAGACGCTGTGCAAATGATGACTCTTCACTCTGCTAAGGGCTTAGAGTTTCCGCTTGTGTTTATGGTGGGCGTTGAAGAAGGCATGTTCCCATCGCAGCAAAGTAATGAAGAGTCAGGGCGCTTAGAAGAAGAACGCCGCCTTTGTTACGTGGGCATGACCCGTGCCATGGACAAACTTTACATAAGCCATGCCGAAAGCCGTCGTTTATACGGCCAAGAAAAGTACCATAGCCCATCGCGATTTTTACGTGAAATACCCGAAGATTGCGTAGAAGAAATTCGTATTAAAACACAGGTATCACGACCGCCTGCTGCAGGGCGTTTTAGCGCATCAGTAAGCCATGCTGTATTTGAAGAAAGTGGTTTTAACTTAGGCCAACGTGTACTACACGCTAAATTTGGTATTGGCACTGTGCTTAATTACGAAGGCAGCGGCGCGCAATCGCGTGTGCAAGTAAACTTTGATGACCTCGGTAGCAAATGGTTAGTAACCGCATATGCACGACTTCAAGCTGTATAAGCACTGTGTTGAGCAATTAACGCAGCAACTAACTGGCGCAAAGCATCGTCAGTTAGTGCTAATTACAGGCCAGCCTACGTGGTGCTATGAGCTATTAAGCGCGTTAACCCGTTCGGATGATGTAAAGTTACTTTCAAGCAGCCTTGCCAATGCAAGTTGGCCTGAGCATACTCATCAACTACTTGGGCAAGAGTTTCCTCATGCCGTTTATGATGGCTTTAGTGGCATTTACCCCGATAAACTCGCTGCATTAGCCGGCACCGTAAAAGCCGGCGGGCTTTTATTTTTATTACTGCCTGATTTACAACATTTAGCCTCATGGCAAGACCCTGCGCTGCAAAGCGTGCAATCTTATGGGTGTAGTAATCAACAAAGCTATTTTAATTTACGTTTTTCTCGCCTTTTACAAACGCTACCTGCCATACACTTTGATGAACACACTGTCTTTAAACAGCCGCCGCTCAAAAGTAATGTAACAAATAAAATTGAGTATCAGGCGCAGCAGCAATGCGTTGAGCAAATAACTAAGGTGGCCACAGGACGTGCGAACAGGCCTTTAATTATTAATGCCGACAGAGGGCGAGGAAAATCAGCCGCGCTAGGTCTTGCAGCCGCAGCATTACATGATAAAAAAGTCATTGTATGCGCAACACAATTTAGAGCCACCCATAGCTGTTTTAAGCATTTAGCTAAAAGCTTACAGGTGGAATACAAGGCTCAGCAAAAACATTTAGCTAATTTACAGTACATGGCGCCCGATGCACTACTTAATCAGTTGCCGCCATGTGATTTATTACTGGTTGATGAAGCCGCCGCAATCCCTGTACCCCTACTATTAGCCATGTTAAAGCACTACCCGCGCATAGTCTTTGCGAGCACCTTAGTAGGCTACGAGGGTAATGGCCGGGGCTATACCATTCGCTTTACGCAACATATTAAAGCAAATTACAAAGCGGCAAAAATTGTAAACTTAGAAGAGCCTTTACGCTTTGCCAAGGGCGACACTCTTGAGCAACATGTACGCACCCTCTTTGCTTTAGATGCACAATATAACGAATACCCACCCGCTTTAAATAGCATTGAGCACGTTGAAGTCACTCAACAGCAACTCGTTGACAATGAGCCTTTACTGCAGCAAATAGTTGCACTGCTAGCACTTGCCCATTACCAAAGCAGTGTTAACGATTTACGCCAATTACTTGATGCCCCAGCGCAAAGGCTGTTTATTAGTAGATGCGACATGCATGTTGTGGGTGTGTGTTTAATAGCAGTTGAAGGCGGTATGGATGCAGAGCTAGCTAAGCAAGTAATCCGTGGTGAGCGCCGCCCACAAGGGCATTTAATGGCGCAATCGCTCGCGCAATTAAGCGCACAGCCAAGCTATTTAACAAAACAAAGCGCACGCGTTATTCGTATAGCTGTTGCACCTAACCTGCACCAACAAGGCGTAGGTAAAGCATTGCTAGCGCATTGCCAACATCAGCTAACCCCCACCTGTAGTTATATAGGTGCAAGTTTTGGGGCTACAGCAGGGCTTTTACGTTTTTGGCAATCTCAGGACTTTAGTGCTGTAAAGCTAGGTTATCAGCGAGATAAAAGCACGGGTGAGCACTCAGCCCTCGTTATTAAAGCATTAAACACATCCACGCAGGGCTTACATACCTTAGCTCAGCAATTTAAAAGTGATTTGTTTTATGGTTTATTAACGCACTTTAGCCAACTCGACAGTGAGTTAGTCAGTGAGCTAATAAGTAAATTTATCGATGAATCTAGCGTGCCCAGCCCACCTATAAATACTGCAATTAGTACAATAAATCGCTTTAATACCGCGCCAAAACTATGGTATTTATTTAACCACTCCCCATCCAGCCTAATGGCAATTAAAAGTGAAGATCGCCACTTGCTGATACAAATGGTATTACAAAACCACAGTAATGATCAGCTAATCAAGCAACATTGCTTAAGTGGAAAAAAAGCATTAGAGCAACAATTTAAACTCGCAGTTAAGTCACTAATTAAAAAACCACACAACCTTTAAGCTATTTATCTATTTTGTTCTATCCTTAAAGCATTACAAGGCAATTAAAGATAAAGGTATGGAATTCATAAACTTTCAAGTGGGCTGTAAAACTATTTCACTTAAAATTCTCGATATTTTACTCACCGAGCGGTTTGATAATAACCTCACTACATTGCCAAATAACAATAAGAGCTTTATTGGTGTAAAAGACTACATGGAAACACCCACGCCGGTGTTCGACCTAGGTGTTATTTTAAATGGCAGCTCTACAGAGCAAAGTAATAAAAAAGCACTTAATGAGCTAAGAACCTGGCAAGCCTCGCTTAATGATTGGTTTAGCCAATTTGAAAAAAGCATCGCGCAACAGAGCCACGTAATAACAAACGATAAAACTAAGCTGCACAACATCGCCGTATTTTATAAAGAGTTTAAAACTGACAACAGTGACCTAAAATCTATCATAGAAAAACTTGATGAGCCTTTTCAAGCGCTAGTAACAGCTACAGATCGCGCAGTTAGTGCTCATAACGAGCAAGACTATAAACAAGCCAGTAAATATTTAGCGAGTATAAAGCGCAACAGCTTTATGCAATTACAACGACTGTTTGATGCGGCAAAAGAGCAAATAACACTCGATTATAAACCTATTATTGTTTTTACTACTAAAGATGGGCTCAACCCGCATATCGGATTACTAGTAGATAAAGTAGAGGACAATATAGATTATAAAAAAGAAGACATTAAGCCACTCGATAAATTAACCGAAGTAGGCTTTGATATAGACCCGCAAACCAAAGGCATGATGCGAGGGCTAATAAAGTTAGCCGAAAAACACAGTGTTTTGATAGACCCTAGCGCAATATTTAGACCTGTTCATTTAGCACAACAGGAAGACGAAGAAACACAAGCGTATGGTTTATTCTAAAAATAAAAAAGCCGAGAAGGCTCTCGGCTAATTAGCTTATAGCAACACGTTATACAGTCGCTATAATATCTTCAACTGGTAAACGCGCTTTAGGTTTGCCAAAGTTCCAATCTTCTTCTTCAACTGGGTAACCCATTGCAAGTGCCACTTCACAAATATGGCCATCAAGCTCTTCGCTAAACTTCTCACCGATTAACTCTGGGTCAACACCTTCCATAGGCGTAGATGCAATATTTAAACGTGCCAGTGTATGCATAATGTTACCCAGTGCTAGGTAAACTTGTGCTTTAGTCCAGCTGCCATTGTAGCCATTTTCATCCGTATTCATTTCAGCAAAAGCGTAGGCACCCATAAAGCTTTCACGCAGTTGCGCTGGTAAGTGACCAGAGCTCACTTCAACATCCACACGTTTAACAAACTTCTCTTTAGTAAACTTAGGATCGTAAGCTAATAACAGCGTATGCGACGCTTCTTTAGCGTGTAATTGATTAAACTGGTGCTTGTTAGCAAATGTATCGTGCAAACGCTGCTTAGCTTCATCACTTTCTACCAATACAAACTTCCAAGGTTGAGAGTTGATTGAAGAAGCAGACAAGCGAATAGCTTCTTTAATTACGTCAAGATCCGCCGATGAAATACGTTTGCTCGTATCGTATTTTTTAGCCGTGTAACGGTTATGTAAGTCTTTAATAATTTGATGAGACATGCTCTTCTCCCCTTTGGTAAGGTATGTAAATACAAGATGGGGCAAGTTTATAGGGTTTGCTATCGATTGATAATTAGCAAAATACTTAAAAGACTTTCTAAAAAAATTTGATAATAGATCAAGCCCATACCTTTTGGGATAACAGTGTTATTGGTGCGGGATCTGTAGTAACTAAAAATGTAGAGGCGGATACTGTTGTTGCTGGTAATCCAGCTCGTGAGATAAGAACAATATAATTATAATCGATGTTTTTTAGCGTCGGGAGTCGCTACGCTCGCCCGACCTACATTCTAGAAGTAGATGAGTGTACATTAATTGTCCGCACTTCACTTTTCTACGGACGTAAAAAAACCCGTCACATCGCTGTAACGGGTTTCTCTTATTTGGAGCC
>NZ_DCYU01000090.1:0-22191 GCF_002331165.1 Pseudoalteromonas sp. UBA2102 | reverse complement strand
ATGTTTGACTGTGTAATGCCTACCCGTAATGCACGTAATGGTCATTTATTTATTAGCACAGGTACAATTAAAATTCGTAACGCAGTACATAAAACAGACACTGGCCCACTTGATCCTGAGTGTGATTGTCATACCTGTAAAAATTATTCGCGTGCTTATTTGCATCACCTTGATAAATGTAACGAAATTTTAGGCGCACGACTAAACACAATCCATAACTTACGTTACTATCAACGTGTTATGGAAGGCCTACGCAATGCAATTAGCGAAGGTAAACTAGAAGAATTTGTTAGTGATTTTTATGCTCGCCGTGGCCAAGACGTGCCAGAGCTTGCAGATATAAATTAAAATTTAAAAATATAGAGGAAGTATTATGAGTTTATTTATTTCAAACGCACACGCCGCTGCTGGTCAACCTGCTGCAAGTGGTGGCTGGGAAATGCTAATTATGTTAGCTATTTTCGGTTTAGTTTTTTACTTTTTAATTTACCGCCCACAAGCTAAGCGTGTTAAAGAGCACAAAAGCCTTATGAGCGCGATGGCTAAAGGTGATGAAGTACTTACCCAAGGCGGTTTAGTAGGTAAAATTGTTAAAATTACTGAAGATAAAGATTTCATCGTGATTTCTTTAAATGAGCAAGCTGAAGTAACAGTACAAAAATCGGCAGTATCTGCTGTATTGCCTAAAGGCACAATGAAGTCACTATAAAAATAAAAAGGACATGCCTGTGTTAAACAAGTTTCCAATTTGGAAGTATTTACTTGTTTTAGCTGTGGTAGCCATTGGCCTTTTATATGCTTCTCCAAACTTGTATGGCCGCGATCCGGCCATTCAGGTTTCGGGGGCAAAAGGCGCAGATGTCGATCTCAGTGTAGTAGACAAAGTAAACGCAACCCTCAAACAACATAATGTAACAGCTAAGTCTACCGTGCTTGAAGGCGGCCAAGTATTAGTACGTTTTAAAAATGTTGAAGAACAGCTAAAAGCGCAAGACTTACTGCGTAATTCTCTTAGCGACGATTATATCTCTGCCATTAATATGGCACCTGCGCAACCTGCATGGTTAAAATCATTGGGTGGTAACCCTATGAAGCTAGGTCTTGATTTAAGTGGTGGTGTTCACTTCACCATGGAAATCGACATGGCAACCGCGGTAGATAATCAGCTAGAGCAAATGGAACAAGATTTTCGTAGCGACCTACGCGAAGAAAAACTTCGTTACCGTAGTGTTCGCCGCGTAGCGGGATCTGAGCGTATGCGTGTAGAAATGCGTACCGAAGAAGATAAAGAGGCGGCTGAACGCTTCTTAGCATCGCGCTACCCACTAAACGTATACATTGATGATAGCAGTAACGATCGCGCATTTTTTGCCACTATGAGTGAGCAAAAGCTTAAAGAAATACGTGACTACGCTATTAAGCAAAACGAAACCATTATTCGTAATCGTATTAACCAAATTGGTGTTGCAGAGCCTAACGTACAGCGCCAAGGTGCTGAGCGTATTATTGTGCAACTACCAGGTGTACAAGATACAGCACGCGCTAAAGAAATTTTAGGTGCAACGGCCACGCTTGAATTTCGTGAAGTAGACGAAAACGCAGACCCAAGTGCAGCTGCTCAAGGACGTATTCCTGCGGGCACAGAAATGATCATGAGCCGTGATGGCTACCCTGTGGTACTTAAAAAACGTGTAATCCTTGAAGGTAGCCATATCACTGGTGCACAATCGGGAAACGACGAATATCAGCGCCCACAAGTAAGCATTACCTTAGATAGCAAAGGCGGGGCAAAAATGAATGCCTTTACCAAGCGTGCTATTGGTAAGCGCATGGCAACGGTATTTATTGAATACAAGCCATCGGGTAAAAAAGATGCTGACGGTAAAGCACTTCCACCTATTAAGGTAGAAGAGGTCATTAACGTTGCGACTATTCAGGCTCGTCTTGACCGCTCATTCCGTATTACAGGTATTGATAACCCAGCCGAAGCCCACAACTTAAGCTTACTATTACGCGCCGGTGCATTAGTAGCGCCAATTCAAATTGTTGAAGAGCGCACAGTAGGCCCAAGCCTAGGTCAAGAAAACATTGAAGCCGGTATGACAGCTGTAGCCCTTGGCTTTGCGTTTGTACTTGCCTTTATGCTTATTTACTACAAAGGGTTTGGTTTAGTTGCCAACATTGCACTAGCAGCTAACTTAGTGCTTATTGTAGGTGTAATGTCGTTAATTCCAGGAGCCACATTAACGCTGCCAGGTATTGCCGGCATTGTATTAACAGTGGGTATGGCGGTTGATGCTAACGTACTTATTTTTGAGCGTATTCGTGAAGAGCTGGCCGATGGCCGCAGCCCTCAACAAGCCGTTCATTTTGGTTACGATAGCGCCTTTAGTACTATTTTTGATGCCAATATTACTACTTTAATTGCTGCGGTTATTTTATTTGCAGTGGGCACTGGCCCTATTGCAGGTTTTGCCGTAACGCTGGCAATTGGTATTTTAACTTCAATGTTTACAGCCATAGTTGGTACCCGTGCGGTAATTAACTTATTTATTGGTGGTAAGCGCATTGATAAACTTTCAATTTAAGGAGCGGACATGCAAATTTTAAGTTTGGGTGGTAAAACCCTACGTTTCATGTCACTTCGTAAAGTGGCTATGGGTTTTTCTACGCTATTAATTTTAGCGTCGTTTGCCTCAATTTTTATCAAAGGTTTAAACTTTGGTTTAGATTTTACTGGCGGTACCGCTGTAGAGGTTGGTTTTTCGCAACCTGCAGATTTGAAAAAAGTACGCTCAGTATTAGCTGAAAACGGGTTTGCCGATGCCTCAGTGCAGCTGTTTGGCTCTAGCCAAGATATTTTGGTTCGTTTAGCGCCGCGTGGCAGTGAAGTAAAAGCCGAAGTTATTGGTAACCAAGTTATTACTGCCTTAAAGCAAGCTGATGAGAGCGTAGTAATGCGCCGCATTGAGTTTGTAGGCCCAAGCGTAGGGGAAGACTTAAAAGAGCAGGGTGGCCTTGCCATGTTAACTGCGCTTATTTGTATTTTGATTTACGTGGCATTTCGCTTTGAGTGGCGTTTTGCTGTGGGCGCGGTAGGTGCACTATTACACGATGTAATTATTACAGTAGGTTTGTTTTCTGTATTAGGGTTAGAGTTTGACTTAACTATTTTAGCGGCAATATTGGCGGTAATTGGTTACTCACTTAACGATACTATTGTTGTATCTGACCGTATTCGTGAAAACTTCCGTAAAGTACGCATCGACGACACTATCGAAATTATCGACATGTCGTTAACGCAAACACTTAACCGTACACTTGTAACGTCAATCACCACTATTTTGGTATTGATTGCGCTATTTGTGTGGGGCGGACAAACCATTCACGGCTTTGCTACAGCCCTGTTATTTGGTGTGTTCATTGGTACTTATTCTTCAGTTTATGTTGCAAGCTCGGTAGCTATTACCATGGGCGTAAGTAAAGAGGACTTAATACCAGAGGTAATTGAAAAAGAAGGCGCAGACCTAGACGCATTGCCGTAATAGAGTTAACGCTAAATAAAACCGCTCAATTGAGCGGTTTTTTATTGTGCGCGGTTTTATAGAGCTTGGTTGCCTTTAAGACTAAACGTACACGCCTTTTAGGCTGAACTTAAAGCCTTGAGCCGGTTATATAATTAAACCATTACAATAACGTATGAATAGTAAACAGTATATTCGGCTATAAACTTAGCGCTTAGATTGTACCGCCCCTAAATTGAGCAAATTTAATCCCGAAAGGTCAATAGCGCCTAATGCCATAAAATTGTCATACAGGCTTGCTACTTTAATGCCCCTATTAAACGACAATCAGGTTTTGCAGTGACGATGCAGCGCAAAGTACTAGAGTACATTTTAAGTAACGGTGAAATAACCACGTTATTTCAGCCTATTTTTGATATAGCTAATCAAACAATTATAGGTTACGAAGCGCTAAGTCGAGGGCCTAAAAACAGCCCTTTGGAAATGCCTAACCGTCTGTTTGAAGCGGCCAGTGAGCACGCTTTAATTTCAGAGCTTGAGCTATTATGCCGCTCAAAAGCAATTGAAAACTTTGTAAAGCTTAATCTAAACGGTAAGTTATTTTTAAATGTAAGCCCTAAAACCTTACTCGATCCTTGCCACCCAAAAGGTGAAACCCTGCACTTAATAGAGCAGTTTGGTTTAGCAGCAAACCGCGTGGTGATTGAGGTAACAGAGCAAGAAAAGGTCGACGATGGTTTTTTATTATTAAAAACAATTGCACACTACCGCGAGCTGGGTTTTACCATTGCCATTGACGATTTAGGTGCTGGTTACTCGGGCTTAAAACAGTGGTCTGAACTATGCCCCGATTTTGTAAAAATCGACCGTTACTTTATTGATCATTGCGATGAAAGCGAAGTTAAAAAAGAGTTTTTGAAATCGATTACGGTACTAGCAAAAGCAACAAACACCGCCGTAATAGCCGAAGGCATAGAAAGAGTAGAAGAGCTTGCCTATGTTGAAAGCTTAGGAATAGCAAACGTACAAGGTTTTTTACTGGAAGAACCAAACTCAAATCCAAGCCTTGATTACAGCTCAGAGCAATTACAAGCATTAAACTTTAAACAGCCAAGCAATACGTTTGATCAATCAATGGCGATTGGCTGGCTTGCTGTTACACAAGAAGCAATAGACAGCGAAACCCGTTGCAAAGACGCCCACAAGCTATTCGAAAAAGACAAAGCCGTGATGAGCCTAGCGGTTTTAAATAAAGCCGGCCAACCGGTTGGGTTACTACATAAAGATCAGCTCACTGAGGTGTTTGCAGCGCCCTATGGCCATGCACTTTACGACAAGTGCCCCGTAACCGACTTTATGGATAAACAACCTTTAGTGGTGGATGAAAACCAACTTCTTGATACCGTGAGTCAGCAAATTACAGAGCAAGACTTTGATATTCGCCGCCATATTGTGATCACCCGAAATAAACGTTACCTAGGGCTTGCCCCATTGCGTGATATTTTAAAGCACATAACAGAAGAAAAAATTCGTCACGCCCAGCACGCTAACCCACTCACCATGCTCCCTGGTAATGTAGCGATTAATGAGGCAATAGAGCAAAGGTTACGCTCACAAAGTGCGTTTTCGCTTGCCTATATAGATCTTAATCACTTTAAGCAGTTCAATGATTTATACGGCTATGCCAGTGGCGATAGTGTGATTAAATTATTGGCAGATGTAACCGTGCAAGCATGCGAAAACAGTGCTAACTTTGTAGGACATATAGGTGGTGATGACTTTATGGTTGTGTTTGACCAATCAGATGCTGTGTATATTTGTAATACCATAATTGAGCAGTTTGAACTGCAATCACGCACTTTTTTTACGCCTGAGCACATTAAGAGCAAAGGTTACTGGGCTACAAATCGTGAGGGAGAAAAGCAATTTGTACCTTTACTTACGTTATCAATTGGCCTTGTGGAGCCCGACTTACAAGAATGTAAAAACAGCCATCAAGTTGCAGCACTTGCAACAGATGCTAAAAAAGAGGCTAAGCGATATCGCCATAGTTATTTGTTTATTTGTAAGCGCAGAAAGCCTGCGCCTGCCGTAGTGCGCTTAGCACCAGAGAATAAACAGGTGGTATAAAAAATAGGTAATTATTATGTTGCCATTAAAAGTAGTTGTTGGTGGGTTTGCTTTATTTGCGGTTAGTTTTTTTGTGCAAGGGGTAGAGATTGTTAATGTTGCTCAAAAGCAAAGTGTGCAAAATGCCCGTGAAGAATACCTAAGTGAGCTATTAACACGAGCCCTAGAGCGGGCTAATTACCCTGTAGACATAAAAATGCAGCCAGTGAGCTTACAGCAACAGCGTGACCTGATTGAGCTAGATAAAACAGAGTTAGATGTTTATTGGAGCATGAGCAGCCCAGAACGAGAGGCACGGGCAATAGCCGTTAAAGTCCCGCTATTTAAAGGCTTTATAGGTAAGCGCGTTTTATTAACCAGTAAAAAAAATGTCGAAAAATTTAAAGGCATTACCACTTTGGCGCAATTAAGTGAGCTCTCGGCAGTGCAAGGGCATGATTGGCCAGATACAAAAATAATGGCCTATAACGGCTTACATGTAAGGCCGCTGAGTAACTATCAAGCTATGTTTACGCTTACTAGCCGGGGCAGAATCGATTACTTTCCTCGCTCATTTATCGAAGTTAATTCTGAGCTTGTTGCCAATGCGCAGAGTAACTTAGTTATTGTGCCTAATTTATTTATTAGTTATCCCACCGGTATTTATTATTTTGTTGTAAGTAGTAAGCCAGCTTTAGCGCAAGCCATAGAGCTTGGGTTGCAAAACATGCAAAACAGCGGAGAGTTTGATGCGTTATTTGATGAGTATTTTGCAAAAGACATAAACTCACTCCCTTTTACAAAAGGTTATACCACGGAGCTAAAGCTCGATAACCCTTACTTTTAAAACAAAAAAGGAGCCATAGGCTCCTTTTTTATAATAGGGTTACGTGCATTTTATTAGCGAAGTAACGCTTCAGGTAATACTGGGCGAATTTCACGGATAATTGCTTGAGTAAGCTTAGGTGCACCACAAATAATGTTACCGCTATTGTTGTAGTTAACGCCACCTGCAAAATCAACAACCATGCCGCCAGCTTCTTTTACAAGTAACTCGCCTGCTGCTGTGTCCCACGGTTTTAAGCCAATTTCAAAAAAGCCATCAACACGGCCCGCAGCTACATATGCCATATCTAGCGCTGCAGAACCTGCACGACGAATATCAGCAGTTTGTGTAAACAATGCTTTAAACGCGTCTGTGTATGCATCTAAGTGATGTTTTTGTTTGAAAGGGAAGCCTGTTGCTAAAATTGAACCAGCTAATTCTACGGTTTTAGTAACGCGTAAACGCTTGCTGTTTAGCTGTGCGCCTTGACCACGAGATGCTGTGAAAAGCTCGCCACGAATTGGATCGTAAATTACAGCTTGGTCTAAACGACCTTTTACTTTAAGTGCGATAGAAACCGCGAAATGAGGGATACCCTTGATGAAGTTAGTTGTGCCATCAAGCGGGTCAACAATCCATTGGTAATCTGCATCTTTTCCTTTGTGCTCACCTAGTTCTTCACCAACAACGCAGTGATCAGGATAAGATTTTAAAATTGTATCACGAATTACGGCTTCGGCTTCTTTATCAATGTTAGTCACTAAGTCGTTAGTGCCTTTTTGTTGAATTTCAACTTTTGATAAATCTTCACTTGCGCGAAGTAAAATTTTGCCTGCGTTGCGCGCAGCGCGAACCGCAATGTTTAACATTGGATGCATGGTATTACCTTTGGGTTGTAAAAGAACGTTTATATATTTAAGCCGGCGTATTTTAGCGACTTTTGCCATAAAGTAAACAATAAACCCTAAATACTTTTGTGCGTTTTTTATACGGCCTTGAAATGCATGTAAATTTATTCGTATCTAAGACATGTTGGCGAGTATGGATTGAAATTTGTTCAACCGAAGGGCAGCTTAATCACAGCGCGGAGTGCGAAGCCTTGGGAGCTCAATAACTTCCATGAAGCAAAGCTTCCGCGTCCTGCTCACGCCCCTTACCTACATCCATGTAGGCAAAGCTTCCGCGTCCTGCAAGCAAACATACTGTTGTAAAAATTAATCTTAAAAGGGCAGTACACACCAATAATAATAAAAAGTAAAAAAAGTGCTTTACCTAAAGTTAGCTTGAGGTTTTATCTTGTGTTTAAGCAATCAACTAGGGTAAATAATAATGAAATTAGAACACGTACATTTAGTAGTAAACGATATAAATGCCATGCTTAAATTTTACCAAGCAGCCTTTCCTTATTGGTCTATTAGAAGTGAAGGGCATAACACTTGGTATGGTAAACCTAAGCGCTGGGTACATTTTGGCGACGATAATCACTACATTGCTATAAGCGATAATGGCGAGCATAAAAACAGGGATTTGGCAGGGCACCAAGTCGGACTGGCTCACTTTGCTTACGTTACAAACAACCTAGACGCTGTTATACAGCGCTTAAAACACGCCGGATTTAACATTGATAAAGAGGGCGCAGAAAACCCATTTAGAAAAAACGTATATTACTTAGACCCAGCCGGGTTCGAGGTTGAGTTTGTGCAGTATATGAGTGACATTCCAAGCGAGCGTAATAACGACTTATAAAATAGGCAGTAAACAACGGTGTAGAAAAGCGCATAATATGGCTTTTCTACCCATTTGTTTTTACCCGTATTATTTATTACTCACCCCAAGCTGTGCCTTTAAATCATTAGCAAAACTCACAAACTTTTCTTTAATGGTGCGTTTAACTTTTACCTCCACCGAACCTAAAACTGTTTTACCTTCTAGGTTAATTGTGGGGCCTTGGCGCTTATTAAGCGACACCGTTTTGTTTTCAAAACTGCCTAATATACAAAACATTTTAGAAACTACATTAACATGCTCTGGTACGTAAATTTCTTCGCTGCCAAAAATACAATTTACATGCACGGTAACATGTTGGTGGGCAAAAATAGCATCAGTAAAATCTAAAACAATCGACCCCATATAGTTTTGAATGTAAATATCTTTAGGCACCACCCATTGGCCGCTACGCTCGCTTGAGCCTAAAATGCTTCGCAGTGTTAAGTTTTCTTCATCCGCTTGTTGGGCGCTGTAGTTAGGGGCAAATTGAGTTTGCTTTTGAGCACTGTACTGGGTATCCGTAGTAAGGGTTAAATCCTCTACTAAATTGAGTAACGCAGTATTTTCGGTTGCTTCCATTGCACTGTCTAAGCGCCTTTCAAAGGCTTCAGCTGAAATAACGCCATGGCTGTAGTTATAAATAAGTTGGTCTATCACTTGTTCGCGAACTTGCTCTATTGGGCGGTCTTCAATTTTTACAGACATGGGAATAATCCTTTTTATATGAGTTACCACTGTACATAGCAAGTGGTGTACCAAAACTTAACTATTTATATATCAATGGCTTATTATTTTAATAACTCCGCTTAATTTATTATATTAACGATAGATTAACCAAAACAGCAATATAATCGTTATTTTCACCACTTAAGAAAGTTTTACCTAATAGCCTGTAAATGTTTACTCGGAGGTATTTTTATTTATACCCAATAAAATAGCTAACTTCATGAATTTAAAGTGTTAATAAAGTT
The DNA here is from genome assembly GCF_002331165.1 of Pseudoalteromonas sp. UBA2102. Classification (NCBI taxonomy): domain Bacteria; kingdom Pseudomonadati; phylum Pseudomonadota; class Gammaproteobacteria; order Alteromonadales; family Pseudoalteromonadaceae; genus Pseudoalteromonas; species Pseudoalteromonas sp. UBA2102. Next base: position 12,994 of record NZ_DCYU01000090.1, on the reverse strand, counting down.
GGCCTAAAGCTCGCATATATAAAAGTGTCTTTAATCAAAAGGAGAAAGATTATGAAAACATTCAACAAATCTATGATTGCGGCTTTAGTTCTAGGTACTACAGCTATGGGTGCTCAAGCGGGCACTTGGGAAAATGAAAGTAAAGATGCTTGGATTGATGGTAAGGCAGAAACAGTGCTTCTTATGAACACTAATCTAAACAACTTTGACATTAACACTGATGTAAAAAATGGCAAGGTAGTACTTACAGGTAAAGTAAACAGCGACCTTGATAAAGAGCTAGCTGAAGAACTTGTAATTAGCCTAGATGGCGTATCTGATGTAGAAAACAACCTAACTGTTGTGAAAAACATGGATATGGACGACAAAGACCGTGACACTATGGATGATGATGATAACGACTTAACGGACGCTAAAATCACCACAGTAATTACTACACGTTTCTTATTTGACTCAGAAGTTGACGGTACAGATATCGATGTTGATACCGACAACGGTATAGTAAAACTTAAAGGTTCTGTTGAAACAGAAGCTGAAAAGCAGTTAGCAGTAAAAATTGCTAAAAATGCTGAAGATGTTCGTGACGTAGTAGATGAACTAACTATTGTTGCTGAATAATACACTATACTAAAAAGCCCAGCTTAGCTGGGCTTTTTGCTTGTCATTTTTAAAGGAGCTACATCATGGATATCATTCGTATAATACTGTCGATTTTATTACCGCCACTGGGTGTATTTTTACAAGTTGGTTTAGGTATGCACTTTTGGCTAAATATTTTACTAACTTTACTGGGTTACTTCCCTGGTTTAATTCACGCTATCTACATTATTGCTAAAAAATAATGTGTGGTGTGTTCAATGTGAGCCGGCCACTTTTTTATAGTTATTAAAATTGTAAAAAAGCGGCTTACATACTTCTGCGTTTATTTTTCTGTTATTTCCTGCCTATTCGCATGCAAAAAGATTACTATTTAAGCAGTCAGCTTACTGATTGTTAAAATAAAGGTTTTTGCTAGTGACAAGCCTTAAAAAACTTTTTATACTGCAACCCGCTTTAGTCGCTCAGTGGCTAAACGCTTCAAAAATTAACTACCTCGTAGTTATACAAAGTTGGCCCCTTAGCTCAGTTGGTTAGAGCACACGACTCATAATCGTTAGGTCCCCAGTTCGAGTCTGGGAGGGGCCACCACTTTTTCAAGCTTTCCGAGTAAATACCTACTAACAGAAATTACCCTGTGCTACCTCTGTGCTACTTTTAATTATACTTATTAACTGGGTTGGGCTAAAGCGCTTAATACAAGAAAAATATTTATCGAATAAAACTACCTTGACTGCTTATACATCACCAGAAACATCGATAACTACAACTTCAATTGCATCTTTTAGTTGCTCACTTAGAGATGCCTCCAAAGCAGAAGCTAGTTCATCAACTGATTTAGGCTTATAATCCTTATAGTTTTTTGTGTTGGGTATCTTTCGTTTTGAGTCTAACCCGTACCAAAAAACTAAGAATATACCTCTCCCTGAGCGCTCTGCGTGTTTCATATATTGTTTGTATAATTGGTCCTTGGGTGCATCCCACAAATCAGGGTGATAGTGTCTCTTAATTTCGATAGGCAGTTTAAGGTGCTGCTCTGTATAACTGCAAGCTATGTCAGCTCTTTTATTTGCAAATTGAAGATCTTCAGGCTCTGAGCTTATATAGTTAGGTAGTTTATTTCTAAGGAGTGTTAATAAAGCATCTCTTCCCTCATTTTCAGGCTTAGGATTAACTAACTTTCCGTATTGATCTACATTCCAAAATTGCTTATGAATATTAGCATTATCTGATTTAATAACTTTAGCTAAGTCATTTAAATGAGCTGACACTAAGGAAGATAAGTCATCAATATTTGATGGCTTTTGATTAAACAATGTATTCGCAGCCCCCTTCCATGATGGCTTTTTAAAGCTTGCTTCCCTATATAGCTGTTCAGAGTCATGAATTGCTGCCATTAATGTTTGATTGTATGTATTAAACTCAGGTTCGCTGAGCATACCTCTAAGAGCATTTCTTGCCACCGGAAGTGGAATCGATGCTAGTTTAAATATTGCATCTTTAACTACAGCAGAAGCCTCATGATCATTTCTATTCCCTGACCAACCACTTTTTGGTCTTGGAGTATTTACAAACCGTCTTGCAAACTCATTAGCAAGACAGCTATAGATTGAAACTTTTTTTTCAGTTGATACCAGCTCTAAGTTGGGCCCATACTTCTCTATTTGTTCCTTAATAATCCAAAGTTGGTTGAGGCTATCTTCGTCATTCGGCATAAATTGCAGTTTGTAAGAAGGTAGGATAATGAACGCCTGTGCTACATAGAACTCTCTTAAATCCTTTTCTAGATCTTGAGCTGTACTTAATATATTTGTAACAATTACTCCTAGCTTATTGAGACTTTCCTTATCATTGATTGCTCCATGCCAAAAGTCTTGAGCATAAGGTTTTGAAAAGCAGGCCTCTAAAAGTTTGATAGTTGATTCTTTACGAAATGCCTTTAGTTTTTTTGAATTTAGAAATATATGCTTTGCATGTAGATACTGAAAACCTGATTTAATTTCTGCTAACATATACTCATAATATGTTTCAACTGCCAATTGTGGCTTTTCATGCAGTATAGCTTGCAACCAGTTTCTTGATGTGTGGTCTCTTTTTTTTAATTGAGGTGATAGGCAAAAGCTATCCAGTATTAGTCCTAGCTTTATTTTATCTGTTGTCCATGCAGATATACTCTGAGTCTCTCTCCATAATTCGTCTAGTCCGGCTAAAAATGCAGATAAAATACGGGCTGATTTACCTTCTTTGGTGAGCTGAATTATATAACCTAAATCATAAAGGTCTGTTCTGTAAGTTATTGATTTGAAGCCTTCTAAGACGTAACTGAAGTCGTTACCATTGAAGTATGTTGATAATATAACTAATGGTTCATCAAGCCTACATTCAGGTATATTGCTATAATGCCCGTAATATAGATATGCAAGCCAACCTAAATGACCTAAGTGCTCACCGCTTTCAATAAGGGTCTTTTCCCTTTCAAATTGATTAAGATTGTGCATTTGTGATTTTTTAGAGTTGGCTTTAAATTTTAGGCTATTTGCAATATCCTCATATCGCCAGTCTTCTACCTCGCAACTCAACTCTTGGTCCGCAATTGCCTGAAGATTAGAATTATTTGGGAAATCTACTAAGTAATTAAAATTTTCAATATTATTTTTAGGATCTATAAAACATAATTGAAAAGCGCATCTGTAAATTTCTTCAACAAGTGTTGTAGTGCAATCATTTAGTATATTTAAAGCCTCTGAGAGTTGCTCACTATTTGAAAGTATTCTAGGGAAATCATTTCGAAATCTGTTAATTCTAAACATTAAAGATTTATCAGTGGCTTCATCTAAAAGTATACAGCGAAAGGCTTCTCTCAATTCATAGGTTCTTTCTCTTAATTTTGCAGTGTTTTCTTTAGCCCACTGAGAGCTAAAACCTCCTCTTAAAGAGCTACTACGCATTAACCAATTAAGGAGCTCCTTACCGGTGAAACTAATTTCACTATTTAGAGCTTGATTGAGCCAGCTGTTATGTAGGTATTGAAGCTCAGAGTCTATCTCTCGATGCTCTGTACTATATGTATTGTCATTATCTTGATTAGGGAAGTTATTTAGCAGTAATATAGACTCTTTTTCACTAGCTAAATCCACAAGATCCCAGAATTCACCTATTGCGGTCTTCCCGTTATAAGCTATTAAGCTATTGAGCAATTTTGTAATATCTTTCCAAGTAAATACGCTTCCAAAAAAATTCGATATAAGCTTTGTTTTGATTCGCAACGAAACTTTATCATTTTGTGTTAACAACCCTTTGTATATTGTTTGCACAAATTGATAAGATGGCTCTCCTGATTTCGACAGCAAAACTACTGCGCTCTCTTTATCACGTATACTAAAATCAGTGTTGATAAGTACTTGCTTATAAGTGTCTAGAAGTGAAGGTATTGGTTTAGATTGCTCAAGCGCATCAAAAATAAGGGCTCTAAGTTGAAAGCTGCTTTGCTCATTGAGCAATATACTTTTCAATTTGGGCACTAATCTATCGCTTATTAATCCACCTATATTAGGTTCATCCCAGTAGGTGTTTCTGAACCAAGGGTTATGCTCAGAGTGCTCTGCAAGCGCATCTAACAAAATGAGTTTATTGCTATCAGATAAAGAGGCTGGATCACCATAGGTTAAAACGCCATAAGGGTCTTTAGCTATTAATTGCGCTGCTATGTTGGGTTGAAAGACTACTAACCATGCGAATAGCCCCCTTAATTCAGATGTTGGGAATCCGTTTAAACCAACGATTGATAAAATACGTCCAATCGGCAACCCTTTATCTACCTGCTTTGAAATCCATTTAGCAGCTACAAACTCAGCAATTGTCCTATGACAATAATCAAACACCCCTTCAGTATCGCTCTTTGCGCAAATTCTCCGACTCAGGATAGCAACTGTCTTTTCAATACCCATTGTATCGAGTTCAGTAAGGCTACGAATTGGCAGAACTAGATTATCGTTGGATTCATCAACCGAAAAACCCTCTACATCACTTAATAGTCTGCACGCAAATATAGCTCCTGCAGTATCTTCTAGTTCTAGGGGAACGAATCGACCTAACTCTTTTTTTGATACTTTCTGATTATGCTCCCGAAGAAGTAATGTTACTGTGGATTCAAATAGCTCTTTCTTAGTTTTAGGCCAGCCATCAACAGCTACAGATTCTGCAAGCATTATTAAAGTCTGTGGATTTTCTAACAGCCCAGATAGTCCGTAAGATTTTGATTTGAGAAAGAATTCTTGAGTATTAATCTCAATATTTAGACCATTTAATATCGATACTTGTTCAAAATGATCCAAAGGTTCTAAACGCAGTATTACAACATCTTCTTCAAAGTAATCATTCAAAATGTCAAGATCGACATTTCCATACCAGTCACTTTCTCGACAAGAGAGGACAAATTGCTCCGGTTCAAGTTGAAATAATTTTTGTACAATTTGGCTTAATACGACTCCGTCAGCGCCTGCTCTGGATTCATCTAAACCATCAAGGAAGATCTTATTACCCAAAAGAGAGGCTGGCTTATTTAAAAAGGAAGTTACCTTTATTACCAAATGATTATTGAGTTGTGCAAGATGCTCAAATAGATGGGACTTCCCTGAACCAGGGCTGCCAAGTAAGACGATATGCTTATTTTGGGTGAAGTCAGAAAAAAAACAGGTGCTATTATCAAATTTGTTAGGATTTTTTACATTTAAACGCCTAACTCGTCGATCCCAAAGATGTGTACGTCCTGTATTCAATTCCCATTACCCTTAGAAATAAAGTATAGATATGAAATATATAAGTAACACTTTTAAGATATTGCGTCCAATTTGTAATAAAGTCGTACCTACTTGAAGAGATGGGGACGACTCACTGAGTCGCTATCTCAATATTGCTATTCATAATGACTTGATATCTATCACTCAACTATTCAACTAAAAACCAGAATCAGCTTTAAGTCAGTATAGAGTTCAGGGTAGTTATTACTTTAAATAAACCTCAGTAATTTCAGCCCTGAAGTGACTCAGCTCTTGTGATACAGTTTCGAGAGCTATTTGCCTATTAAGCCCCAAGCTTGTTAGCTCTGCCATTCTCTCTTGTGCGTAGCTATGCCTGAGGCCATGACCGCCATTTGAAAAGAAGAGTGTGCGGCTAGATGCTTTTGAGAATGAGCATGACCATTTATGACCGCCACCAATATCATAACGTTGCAAATAGTTAATTTCCCTATCACGAATCGTTATAGGCTGTGCTAAGCGCCTTTGTTCTAGCTGTGTAGCTAATGCGTTAGGTATTAATACATCACGAATTAGACCGCCTTTGCCTTTCACTGTATAAATACTACCTTCTCGACCAAGCCATTTACTATCTAGCGCTGGACGGCTTTCAGCTTTACGCTCTGATATTTTGGCTATTGTCAAAAGTTCATGGGCTCTTAATCCTACTGCGTGGGCTATTTGTGTAGATAAGTTATTTTTTCTAGTTTGATGTTTACTGATTGCGTGAGCTTGGCTGGAGTGTAGGCACGAGACTTTTCGATTATATCTTTTTCGTATTTTTTTAACACTCAGTGTTTCTTTTATGCTTGTATTTTAATATCGAAAGGCGATGGCTGGATTTGCATATAAAGATTTAAATAGGTGAATAAGTAGCCTCTAGCAATGGCTTGCTAGAGGCTTTAACCAACTAATCTACTTGGTACTTACTGTTAGTACGAATGTAAATAGTGGCTGTTTTGTCGTTAGTGTTCTCAATCGTGTGGGTAAAGTTACCGGTTGATTCTACATAGCTGCCTGCGCTTAGGTTTTGCGCTTTATCTTGCTCGCTTGAGTTGTACTCAACGGCGCCGGCTATAACAACAGCACGAAATTCGCTTGCATCTGTTTTTATTTCACCTTTAAAGCCGGCAGGAAGTTTAATCATTGAGCCGTTCATATCGGCTGTACTTCCCCAAAGGTAGGCGGTTTGCACGCCTTGGGCGTTAATGTCGTTTAAATCGCTGCTGTTTAACCATACCATGTTGTCTGCATGTAGGTTTAACGGGCGCTCACCATTATCAAACTGGGCATTAGTTGGTTTAACTAAGTACGGTCCAGAGTCGATTTCTAAGTAAATTAAATTTGTTTCAGCATTGGCTGCAGTGGTGTGGTTTTCACCTGCAGGTTGTGTCCAAAACGAACCCGCTGGCATCCACATCTTTTCAGCTGTTGGGTCGTCATTATGCATTTGCCCTTCAATAACGATACCGCGGTAGGTAATGTTGTGAATGTGCGGCGGAGATTCAAAGCCTTTTTTAAAGCGTACTAACATGCCTGTTGCAGTGTCGGTTGTGCGGTTTCCCCATAAATCTGCAGCGCCAGGGCTTTTATCACCACGTAGCGGGTTTAAGTAACCCCAGTCAATATTGCTTGCAGCAACAACTTGTGATGTGCTTTGCTCTGCAGAGGCTGGCGTTGATATAAGTGTTGCAACCAGTGCAAGAGTTGATGCGTTTAGTAAAAATCTCATTTAAAAGCTCCGTTAAGTTGGTATAGCGCTATAGTACGGCTTAAAATTCAGTCAATAAATGGGCATAAGTTAAATACACTTTCGCAAAAACGTGGATAATAACGCTATAGTTACGCATGCTGGTTTATGCAATAAGAGGGTTTGATGAAAATAGCTGATTTACAAGTATTACTCAAAGTGGCTGAGCTGCAATCAATTACAGCTGCTGCAAATCAATTAGATATGAGCTCATCGGCTGCAAGTGTCTCGTTAAAGCGAATAGAGCAGGCGCTTGGGGCACAAATATTTGTGCGCACAACAAGGCAAATACGCCTCACGCCCGAAGGGGAACGGTATTTACCTCTGTGTCAGCAGGCACTCGATTTATTGCAACAAGGGCAAGTGCTTATTCATGAGGAGCAGCAATCTATTAGTGGTGAAGTGCGAATAGCAGTGTCATCGGAAATGGGGCGCAACCTTATGCGGGTATTACTCAATAATATTATGGATAAACACAGCGAAGTGACGCTGCGCTTACAAGCAAGCGACAGCCGCGCTGATTTTTATCGTGATGGAATTGATGTTGCGCTGCGCGCCTTAACTAAAGAGGCCGCACAGGAGCTAAATTTATACGGCTTTAAAATTTGTAACATAGCACACGTGCTATGCGCCTCGCCTGAGTACATTAAAAAGCACGGTGAGCCGTTAACGCCAGATGACATACTGAATCATAATGCCCTTTTATATAAGCTCTACGAGGTAGTGCATGATGGGTGGGAGCTGTATAACGATAACCAAAAATACAAGGTTAAAATGGGCAGCGACCGCGCCGTTAACGATGGCGATATAGTAAGGCGTTGGTGTGTTGATGGCACCGGGATAGCCAAAAAATCGGCCATTGATGTAGCTGAAGATTTATTAGCGGGCAGACTAAAAAGGTTAATGCCCGATTACAAAATCCCCCTCACTGAAATGTGGTTAGTACTACCTAGCCGCCAGCTTATAACGCCCGCAATTAGGCTTATTCGTGATGAGTTAAAACACACTGTTAGCCAATTAAGAAAAAACCTGATTGCGCAAGGGATAATTAACGAGCAAGAATGGCCCGATTCCCCCTAGTGCATCTTACGCGAGGTTAGTGTTGCTAGCCTTGCGCCTTTAAAATTTAATTCGCTTTCCTGTGGTGGATTAAATTAAAATACACGCTCTTCTTTTATGTTCTATTTTCTAATTATTGGGCTTATTGCTCAGCCGATCCTATATTTATTCTAAGCAAGTGTTAGTTAAGTCCTTTATCCATTTACAGGTATCGTATGTTACTTAAACAAAAAGTTTATATTAGTCTTATTTTGGCTATTGTTGTGCCGTTAGCGGTTTCTACATTTTTATTTTCAAATAGTATTCAAAATCATACCGATGAAAAGCTCGCAAAGGTTGATTTACCCACCGCACTGAGTGAAGTAAAAAGCAAAATTGAACTCGAACTTGCCACTCCTATAATTGTTGCCAAAGAAATTGCGCAAAACAGCTTTGTTAAACAGTGGCTAAGTAACGGTGAGAGTGAGCAAGCAAGAACCGATTATATTAATTATTTAGCCAGTATTAAAAAAGATAACAACGCAGTTATTGCTTATATAATTTCCAAAAATACCAACAACTATTACACCGATATTGGCATATCTAGACAGATAGATAGAAGCGAAGATGTATGGTTTGATCAGTTTTTATCTTCTAACAGACCCTTTGAAATAGCACTGGATATAGATAAAACCACAAATAGCATGGTGGTTTTTATTAACTATGCACTGCAAATTAACGGTGAGCGTACCGCCATTACCGGCGTGGGGCGCTCGCTCGATTCTATGATCAACTTAATTAACGAATACCGTATTGGCGAAGCCGGTGTGGTGTATTTGGTCTCTGATGAAGGTGAGGTAATGCTTCACAGTGACAGAAGTAAAATGGGTCAAAAAATTAATATTAACGATATTAAAAATGGCGCCATTATTAGTAAAACAATGGCAGGTGAAGATTATGTTGTGTCGAGTACACCTATTGAGTCATTAGGTTGGCATTTAGTGGCAGAAGTGCCCGAGCAGCAGTTATACGGGCCAATAAATAGTGCCATTAATAGCAATTTATTATTTGGTGTGATCATTGCCATTATTGGCTTTGCTCTGGCCAGAGTTTTAGTGTCGCAAATATTTAAACCCATTGAAAACATAACCGCTGCAGTGAGCGCGTTAACTAAAAAAGATGGCGATTTAACCGTAAGGCTGCCTACTAACGATAACAACGAAATATCAGAGCTTGCCGCTAACTTTAATTTATTTTTAGAGCAGCTACATGGCATGTTTAAGCAAGTGTCGGACTCAGCAAACCATGTTAAAAGCATTTCAGAAAATGTGTTAGTACAAGTACAAGGCGCGGCTAACTTGGCCGAGGTGCAATCATCTAGCACGCAAACGGTGGCGGCAGCCGTTAACGAAATGGAAGTAACCGTACAAGATATTTCAAACAGTGCCAGTAACGCCTCTGACATTGCGACTTCAACAGAAGAAGCGACTCATAAAGGAGTAGAGTTTGTAAATAGCACGATAAAGCAAATGGAGCAGCTAGAAAACGCCATGGCTACCTCGGTTGCCTCGGTAACTGAGCTTTCAGGTGAGATAAAGTCAATTACGCAGGTGCTTGATGTTATTAAAGCAATATCGGAGCAAACTAACTTACTGGCACTCAATGCTGCCATAGAAGCTGCGCGGGCAGGCGAACACGGTCGTGGTTTTGCCGTTGTAGCCGATGAAGTAAGAACCCTTGCTATGCGTACTGCAGAGTCGACCGAGCAAATTAACGAAATGATAGACACGTTAAATTCTAAGGCTTCAAGTACGGTGTCGGCTATAGAGCTTGGCAGTAAAAATACCCTAGAAAACGCCGAACGTTTAAAAGTAACGGGGAGTACCTTAACGGGTATATCTCAAGAAATTGTTACGCTAAGTGAGCTAAATAGCTCAGTGGCTACAGCCACCCGCGAGCAAACGTTGGCTACCTCAGAAATTAGTCAAAATGTGGTGATGATTTCTGATTCTGCTGAGCAAACAAAACAAAATATGAAAACCTCAGAGCAGTTATGCAATGGGCTAAATGAAGAGTCGAATATATTAAAAGACTTACTGGGTAAGTTTACACTTTAAAAAAGTGACAACATTAAGCTAAAAAACGCGTTGTACCTTAGTTAAGCTAAGCTTTGGTTAATAGGTTTATTATCCAAAGTTTAGGTTAATAACAACGCGTTTTTAAAAGGGTTAATTTTTACGGTAAATTTCGTGTTGAATGTCGTAAATATTAACGCTTAAGCTGTCAGAATCTCGGCAATAAGTTTTTAAGCACTCAAGCAAGCTCTCGCTTAACATTTGTTTTTGTTCAATAGAGCGCCCGGCCATGATATGCGCCGCAATATGAATAAACCCTTCTTTTCCTTCACCTAGCTGGTATTGCTGATAAGCAATAGCGCGGGTTTTAATGGTTTCTAAGTCAAACAAACCACTTTGAAAAGTCGCGTTGTGCACTTTTTCAACAAGTACTTGCGGTAATACAGGAAGATCTTCAGAGTGTTCAATAATAATGTGCGGCATTTACGCGTTTCCTATTATGAGTTACTACGTGGGCGTACGTATAATTGTACCAAAGCCTGAACAGTGCGCTAACCCCTCAATGGCCTAAATTTAGTTGTATTAATTTTTGATGGTAGTATAAAAACAGTCACGTGAACCTTCGCTTATAAAGCAAAATTAAGGATTAATATGAAATTACCACACCGCTTTAAACGTTTAGCTGTGCTATTAAGTGCAGTGGTTACCTTAAGTGCCTGCTCAGATGATGTTGCATCGGTGAGCTTAGGTCTGTTTACTACTAAAGATGTAGTGGTAAATTCCCAGCAAGACCCGTTAGTAAAAGGGGTTACGTGCCATATTAGCCATATTGAGGCCGACTTAGATTTTTCAGATCCCTCTGATATGTCTATTGCGTGTCGCCAAACAGGGCCAATTACAGCCGATATGTTACAAGCAATAGATCGCAGTAAGTCGGGCGAAGTGGTGTTTAAGTCATCAAAAAGTATTTTATTTAAATCGCTAAAAGTACGCCGTATTTACGATGCACAAAACCGCACATTACTGTACTTATCGTACTCGACTAAGGAGTCGAGCGGCAGCCACCACCACGCACTTTCAACTGTGCCTTTATACAATACACAAGCTTGGAACTGGGCACTTGAACAAAAATAAGAGCACACTATGTTAGCGTTATTTAAATCAAAGCCGCTGCTAGAACAAGCCGAGCAGCAGTGGCTAATTGATACCTTTATTTGGGCGGTAGAGCACTTTGATGCCGCATTTTTTACCAAGCACACGCAAATAATATTGCCAACGGTGGCGCATTTTCCTGATTCGGTATCAAGTATTGAGGAAATGGCCACTAAGGTATTTGTACGAGTACGTGATTACGCAGGTATGAGTGCGTGGCCAATACAATTAGTTGCGCCACACCAGTTACAGCCGCAAGTATTTCCGCATTTTGAATTTGCTGAACACTTACGTGGAGAGCAAAGCCAGCTTATTGTACCGCCAAGCCATACGATTAATATCTCATTTAACCCTAATCAAATTAATCAGCCGCAAGATTTAGTAGCCAGCTTTGCCGGCACGCTGGCTACTGTATTAATTCATCATGTTGGGGTGTTACCGCCAGGCGGTAAAGACTACTTGCCACAAGCGGCCGATGCGCTGGCCTGTTTTTTAGGGTTTGGGGTAATGATGAGCAACACTGTGTATCAATTTAAAGGCGGGTGTGGCTCGTGCTATAACCCTTATGCTAATCGTGAAGCGAAACTAAGCGAAACCCATACCGTATTTATGCACGCGCTGATTAGTTATTTTAAAAACGATCGTGACTCTAAAAAACATTTAAAGCCACATTTGCGCAGCCAATTTAAAAAAGCCCAAAAAGAGATCAAAGCATTAGTTGATAACTCTGCTAATCCACTATTGCTTGCCTATGCACCAACTTAAACCGGATACTTGTGAACTACTTAGACGAATTTTTACTGATTGCCATCGCCCACTTTTTTGCAGTAGCCAGCCCAGGCCCCGACTTTGCCGTGGTGCTCAAACAAAGTATACAGCAGGGCAGGCGTAACGCCCTATGGACAAGCGCTGGCGTGGGCGCTGCTATTTTATTACACGTAGGATACTGCGTATTAGGGGTTGCGCTAATTTTAACGCAGTCGCCTAATTTATTTATGGCATTAAAGTACGTTGCGGGGGCGTATTTAGCCTATTTAGGCGTACAAGCATTAAGGGCTGCCAAACCACCGGTAAATAAAACAGACAACATAGAAAACAAAACCACCCCACAAGAAAGCGTATGGCATGCATTTAGGCGCGGCTTTTTAACCAACGCGCTTAATCCTAAAGCCACTCTCTTTTTTATGTCGTTATTTACCTTAGTTATTAGTGTAACTACACCAACTAGCGTGCAGGTTGTGTATGGGGTTTATATGGCTCTGGCAACGTGGGTGTGGTTTTCTATGCTTTCTTTAGTGTTGTCAAAACCCAGTATACGGGCGTTTTTTCAAAAAAGCGGCTATTGGTTTGACCGGGGTATAGGTGTTATTTTAATTGCTTTAGCCATTCGTGTAGTAATTTAACCCTAGGGAGAAGTCATGCCTATTTATAATTTTTCGTTTGGATCGAATATGTCCTCTAACCGCTTGCTTGCGCGTTTACCAAAAGCAAAGCGAGTTGGCACGGCTGTACTAAAAGGCTACGAGCTTACGTTTAATATGTTATTTAAAGATGGCTCGGGCAAGTGCAGTATTCAAAAAAGTGAT
>NZ_DCYU01000046.1:0-3602 GCF_002331165.1 Pseudoalteromonas sp. UBA2102 | reverse complement strand
TCACCCGATGATTTACTACCACGATTAAATAAAATCACCAACGCGTATAAAGAGTTAGTTGAGCAAGATCCTAATAACAAAGTACTTGGCGAGCCCGACAATTACTACCAGCTGTATAGCCATGAACAAATGATAGCGCTGAGTAAAGAAGAGCAGGTTGCAGAGCCTAGAACGCTAGATGAGTGGATGATCCCCGTTGCTAAGCACTTAAACTTAAACAAAGTAAAATACCCGCTAATTGTTGCTCAAGAATACGGGTGGAATATATTTAGGTTATCGGCCAGCGCCCAACTTGCGCTTGCCCAGTACGAACACGCTAATGTACTTACCAGCACAGAGGTAAAGCAAGTTAGCCAAGTTGAGCAAACCAGTGCCAATAACCAATCGCCAACCTGGAAAATTGAATACCAAAACAACCAAAGCGACTCTACGCAAACACTAGAGGTAGACTACCTTATTAATGCCTGTGGCTTTCAAACCGGTATTGTAGATGACATGGTAGGCGTAGAGGCCAAACGTATGGTCGAATTTAAAGCCTCTTACATTACGCATTGGCAAGGTGCTGGCGGGCAAATTCCAGAAATTATTATTTATGGTAATCGTGGCACGCCAGAGGGCATGGCACAGCTAACGCCTTATCCTAATGGCTATTATCAAATTCATGGTATGACCAACTCAATTACCTTGTTTAACGATGGTCTAGCCGATACCAACGAGCAAAGTGCACAGCCGCAATTGCCAGCTAAATACTTAAATTACATAAACAATGGGTGGGATCAGCAGGTACTAAAAGCACGTAGTCAAAAAGCCATTGATTATGTAGCCGAGTTTGTTCCGGCATTTAAAAACGCCAACACGCAAAACAATGCCTTGTTTGGGGGCCAGCAAATCCCTGGAGAAGACGACACCTTGCGCGTCGCAGATGTTAGCTTATATTCGCATATTAGCTACGCACGTGCTGAAAATGTAAAAGCGTCATCTACCTTAATCGCTGCCGATGAAATAGTGGCTGAATTTACTAAACTTGGCTTAATAAGCGACGATGCGCACATAAATGAGCATCGTACTCATCACCAGTGGACGTACCTTCAACAACACAACCATGCAGATATAACCAAGGTTGCACAATTACTCGCAAAAGAGCGCGGTTTTCCTACAGATATGGCAACAATTAATAATTGCATTACAAGTAGCGGAATAACCAGCAACTAATTGTTTTTATTGGCGTAACGAGGTTTTATAATTGCGTTACGCCACACTTTACTCCCTTTTTAAACTCCCCAAAAAATTTATTAATAAACCTGCAAATAACCCTTGCGTTATGACATAGTTTGTCACAGAATAGCCTCAACGTGATGACATAGTGTGTCATCACGTAATGATTGCTTTAACCTAGTTTAATTTTATGTTCGGTGATCAAACCTATTTTTGTGAGGACAATATGAAACGTATATTTTTGTTTTTATTAACTAACCTAGCGGTTATGTTGGTATTAGGTGTAGTGCTTTCAATAATAATGAGCGCGCTGGGTTTAAGCCATCGTAGCCTTGGCGGAATATTACTTATAGCCTCTGTATTCGGCTTTGGTGGCTCGTTTATTTCGTTATTTATGTCTAAGTGGATTGCTAAAAAATCAACAGGCGCACAGGTAATTACTCAACCGCGCAACGAAACCGAGCACTGGCTTGTACAAACTGTATCAGCACAAGCTCAAAAAGCAGGTATAAAAATGCCTGAAGTAGCAATTTACGACAGCCCAGAAATGAACGCCTTTGCAACTGGCCCAAGTAAAAACAACTCGCTGGTGGCGGTCAGCACTGGTTTATTACATAACATGAATCAAGACCAAGCCGAAGCCGTACTTGCCCACGAAGTATCGCACGTTGCTAATGGCGACATGGTAACGCTGACGCTAATACAAGGCGTAGTAAATACCTTTGTAATATTTGCCGCAAAAGTACTGGCAGGCATAGTTGATAACTTTTTAAATGGCGATGAAGAAGAGGGCGGTAGTAGCTGGTCTTACTTTTTATTCGATATGTTATTCCAAGTTGTATTTGGTGTGCTTGCAAGCATAGTGGTTGCAAGTTACAGCCGTAAGCGTGAATTTGCAGCCGACAGTGGCGCAGCTAAATTAGTAGGTGCAGACAAAATGCGCTCAGCACTTGAGCGATTAAAGCAAAATCATCCGTCGCAATTACAAGGCTCAATGATGGCCTTTGGTATAGCAAGTGGTAAAGGGATGGCTGAGCTGTTTTCATCTCACCCACCGCTAGATGCGCGAATAGACGCCCTGCGTAAATAAGCTAACCCTTATTTAAAAACACAAAAGCCAGCTAATTAGCTGGCTTTTTAGTACGTGGTAACCGGTTTATTAAGCGTTAAGGTTATTTACCAAAAATAATATCAGTAATTCCCTCAGGTGAGAGTATTTCTATCCAGTAGCCGTCAGGGTCTTTTATAAATGCTAAGCCCTTCATTGAGCCATCATCTGGCTTTTTAACAAATTCTACATCGTACTTTGCAAAGCGCTCACTGGCGGCGTATACATCGGGCACGCTAATGCCAATATGGCCAAAGCCTTTAGGCTCTTGGTTACCGCTGTGGTAGCCCTCAAAGCTATCGTCGTCTTCTGTACCCCAGTTATGGGTAAGCTCAATTAGTGCAGGTCGACCAAATACCCATTTAGCTTTGGTTTTATCATCACCTTGCGGCTGCTCTGGCTCGTAGCCTAAAAAGTACAATGTAAACTTCATTTCAGGAAAGTCATACTTACCTAACAGCTTCATACCTAATACATTTTGATAAAATTCGAGCGACGGTTTGGGATCTTTAATACGCAACATAGTTTGCTGCATCACATAGCCTTGAGTGGCCTGTTCAATTTGCTCTGGCGATTCGTTATAGCTAGACATGGTAATCCTTTGTATAAATTAAGAAGCGAAAACATAGATATAATGCTTAAACCAACATAATCAACCGTAGTTTAAATTTAAACTGCCCTGAGCTTAAAAGAGTGGTGCAAAATAGTTAGTGAAGCTTAATATCATTTATCATTAATGCGCCCCAAGTAGTTTCATCGCTACAGCCATTTATTTCTGAGCTTATAAACATACACCCATACCCTTTGGCTTCTGTTTTTTGAATTTCTGTGTAAACACTAGCACCATTATGAGATAGCCAAGTAGTGGTGCGTTCACGGCCATAAGGTAATATAAGAGGAATAGGAATGATTGGCGAAATTATAACACCCACCCATTTAAAGCCATCTCCATACTTAATTTGTTTAACGGCGGTACCTTTAACTGGCTTTTGGCCTGAAGTATATGTTTCAACGTGCACTAAATCGTAAGAAACACACCCTTGTACCAGTATTAATACTCCGATAACTATCGCTTTTTTAATTAATTTCAAGATAAATCCCTTTATAACGTTATTGAGCAAAGAAAACTGTTAATTTGTACCTAAAATGATAATCACATTATCCTATGAAAAAGTAAACTTATAACTCCATAGCGGTTACTTTGAATACTTGTGTAATACGTAGGTACCTATGTCGATAAACAAAGTACGATGCTAAGTAAAATTAAGTTTGTAAAACA
>NZ_DCYU01000153.1:26809-31075 GCF_002331165.1 Pseudoalteromonas sp. UBA2102 | reverse complement strand
ACGGTGGTTGTGCCTGGCGTAATTAGGCATATTTATCAAAAAAACACCGCTAAGGGCATGTCGTATGTATCTATGATTATGATGGTAGCGCCCTTAGTTGCCCCCTCTGTGGGGTCATTTATTTTAGGGTTCTCGGTATGGTCAACCATATTTTTGGTTCTTACTGCCTATAGCTTTTTAATTTTAGCGTTTGTACAGGTGTATTTAATTGATATCCCCATTCATAAAAATGAGAAAAAAGGCCTAGCCTTGTTTTTCGACAGCTATAAAACGGTACTTAGTAATAAAGATGCACGTGCAGACATATTAAGCTCTATGTTTGTCTCGTTTGGCTTTTTTTGCTTTTTAACCTCAGTGCCTTTTGTATACCTAGATTTATATAATGTATCTGAGCAATTATTTGGTATTTTATTCGCATTTAATGTCATGGCACTTATGTGTGGTAACTTTTTAAATACCCGAATTGTACCAAGAATTGGCTCTCGAAAAATGCTGTACATAGGGCTTGTATGTGGCTTTGCCTCTGGGCTGGCACTGCTTACGTTTAGCTTGTTGCAGCTTTCTTTATATTACATTGTAGCGGCCATTGCGCCTTTAATGATGAGCCTAGGGGTAACAGCGAGTAATGCTGATTCATTAATATTAATGAAGTTTGAAAAAAACACCGGTACCGCCACCGCTGTTATTGGAACGCTGCGCTTTGGCAGTGGCGCGCTCGTTGGCCCATTGCTTGCGGTAGTGCATGCAAAAAGTGCAGTGCCGTTTTCAAGCTTAATGTTTAGCGCCGTGCTATTAACTATGCTGGTGCAGTTAATCCATTATAAAATAGACAAAAAAAATGCCTCATAATGAGGCATTTTTTATAAACAGTGACTAATTAAGCGTCTGCTGCTTTAGATACCATAACCATTGCAGGGCGTAATAAACGACCATTTAATGTGTATCCTTTTTGCATTACTGCAAGTACCGTGTTTGGTGAAACATCGTTACTTGGTTGGATAGACATTGCTTGGTGGAATTCTGGATTGAATTGCTCACCTTGTGGGTTAACAATTTCAACGCCAAACTTTGCAACCGCATCGTTAAAGCTTTTAACTGTCATATCAATACCTTCAAGCAATGGCTTTAGGGTTTCGTTTTCTTTATCAGAAAACTCAATAGCACGCTCTAGGTTATCGATTACTGGAAGTAATTCGTTAGCAAACTTTTCCAGTGCAAATTTATGTGCTTTTTCTACATCTTGTGCAGCACGACGACGAATGTTATCTACATCTGCGGCGGCGCGTACAACGCTGTCTTTTTGATCCGCAATGGTTTGCTTAGCGGCTTCAAGCTCTGCGTATAGCATTGCAATTTCAGCTTCAGGGCTTTGCTCTTGGTCTGCTTCGTGTTGCTCTGCGGCTTCTACTGCTGCTTCAACATCAGCTTCCATTTGAGCTACTTCTTCGTTTAGTTCTACTTCTTGCTCTGGGTTTTGTGTCTGCTCAGACATAAAATACGTGCTCCAATTCTTTACAACTGCGGTAATTATGGGGATTGAATAAAAAGATTCAAGAGTTAGATGGCTCTAATAATTTAAATTCTTGGATTAATTGTTCAATTTGCGCCGATTTAGGGCAAATTACGCAAAAGCGGCTTTGATACTCTTGATTTTGAAAGTACGGCACACTAATTACTATCAGCTCATTACACTCTGTAAACGGTAAGTTTTCAGTGTTTAAAACCGATACCCCGTTTTTAAATGCGAGTTTATCTTCGACAAAATTTAAAAATGAAACGCCAATATTTAAGCTTTGCTCGCAATCGACCTTTTTATATAAATAGTTTTCGCCTACTACAATACTGTTATCTGATCCAAGCTTATGACTAAGCTGGCGCGTCCACTGTGTCAGTGAGTCGTGGCAATTACGCGGTGCGGTGTTTGCCATTGCTTGCATTCTGTACAAACCTTCCATTAAGGTTTGTTGGCTAAATACTGTGTTTAACCAAGTTGCAAATTGATAACGCACGGCATCTGAGGAATCATCAGGTTTGTTGATACAAATATTATGGCTTTGCCCTGCTCTATCTATTAGCAGTACAAGCCAATCGTTAGAATCAAACTCAAGCACTTCTACTCTAAACACTTGTTGTGAGCTTGCTTGGGGTAAGCCTACACAACAACATACTTGGTACTTTTTACTTAATCCATGGGCCAGCTCCACAAGTTGTGCTTGTTGTGGCTGCCAGTAATTAGCTATTTCAGCTAACGGAAAAAACTCATCAAACCAATAATCAAACCCTTGGTTTGTAGGCACACGCCCTGCCGATGTATGAGGGGAATATAACAAGCCTACTTTTTCAAGTCGCGCCATAGCATTTCGTACCGTGGCAGAACAAACCGCCATGCCTTTTTGCTTCGCTATTTTTGTTGATGGAACGGGTAACCCTTCACCATTACAATAAAGGCTCATCACTGCTGAAAAAATTTGTTGATCTCGAGGGTTTATATTCATGTTATCTACATCTTGTTGCATGAAAGAGATATCGGGGCAGTTAAAACAAATTCAAGCCTAAAGCACGCTTTAAGTGAATATGTTGTTGCATGCATTACAATAAAACACTGCTGCAACTATTTTTAAGCATTTAATACAAAAATTAAAGGGGTTATTTAATCTGTTGAGCCAATAATCAGCTCTTAGGTGAGCTTGGCAATATACAGGCGTAATTGAATCATTATCATATTGGTAAATCTGTGTTTTCAAACACTTCTGTTTTGAGTTACCCTACAAAAATATTATTACTTTTTATTGCAGCCGTTATGCACTCACCGTTTAAAACTATTGGCCTTATAGGTAAACCAAACCATCCTAAAGCTGCGGCTACGTTACAGCGTTTACATACTTTTTTATCGGCTCTTGGCTTTACCGTGATTGTAGAAAAGCGCACCGGTGGGCAGTTATCGGATGTCCCTGATACTCATCAAGTTGACCTTGTTAGCTTAGGCGAGCAAGCCGACCTTGCTATTGTTGTAGGGGGTGATGGCAATATGCTTGGTGCTGCACGCGTACTTGCACGCTTTGATGTAGCTGTAATAGGCGTAAACAGAGGTAATTTAGGGTTTTTAACCGACTTAAACCCAGAGGGCTTTGAAGGTAGCCTAGAGCAAGTGTTAAGCGGCGAATATTTAGAAGAGAAACGCTTTTTGCTCGAGGTAGAAGTATATCGCCATAACGAACTTAAAAGTGCGAATTCAGCCGTTAACGAAGCGGTGCTACACGCCGACAAAGTTGCCCACATGATTGAGTTTGAAGCTTTTATTAATAACGACTTTGTGTTTTCTCAGCGCTCTGATGGTTTAATTGTATCAACCCCTACCGGCTCTACAGCTTATTCTTTATCGGGTGGCGGGCCCATTTTAACACCTGAGCTTAATGCAATTTCGTTAGTGCCTATGTTTCCGCATACATTATCAAGCAGACCCTTAGTGGTTGATGCCGATAACGAGGTACGCTTAAAGTTAAGCCTTGAGAACACCGACAGCTTACAAGTCAGTTGCGACAGCCATGTAGTGCTTGCCGTTTTACCCGGCGATGAAGTAGTTATTAAAAAAGCCGACAGAAAACTGCGCTTAATTCACCCAAAAAACTACTCTTACTACAACGTTTTACGTACTAAACTTAATTGGGGCAGCCGTTTATACTAATTTTATTGCCAAGCGTAGTGCTTTAGCGCAAAATACAAGACAAATAAAAATTAATCAAACTAGGAATATCTAGCAATGACTTATGTTGTTATCTTTGCTTTGTTATTACTTATCACTTTGCTTGGCGCTTATATTAGAGTTGAAAACAATAGAAAAAAAGCGTTAGAAACCAAGAAAAAACAATTTAACGAACGTGTTGCCCAAGTAAACACTCGCCTTAAAACCAAGCTAAACAATTTATTAGAAGCCAAAATAATAAGACCTAAGTATGTAGCGCAAATTCAGGCAATTGTGGCCAATTTTTTTGTGGTTCAGCCCCATACAGATGAAAACCTACAACATTTAGAAGATATTAGCGACAGCTTAGTGAGCACGCTTTCGATTGAGTTTCAAAAAGCACTGCAAAGTGAAAACGCCCAAGCGCTACAAGATAATATACAGTACTTTGTGAGTGAGTTACCCCAGCAAGGCATACTTTATAATAAAGCGTTTTATCACGAAATTTTACCCTCATTGATTGTACAAATTAAAACTGACACACCTGAAAACCCAAGCGAAAGCCTTGAAAATACTGACGAAAC
>NZ_DCYU01000153.1:0-26412 GCF_002331165.1 Pseudoalteromonas sp. UBA2102 | reverse complement strand
GTTGCTTAAAAAGTAAAAAATTAATTTGCAAAAAACCTAAACACTGTATAAATTAACAGTTAATTCACTGGATGGATGAACAGTATGTTAATTGGTTTAGAAATTAAAAATTTTGCAATTGTAAGTAACTTAAGCACTGAGTGGCATAACGGCATGACGGCGATCACGGGTGAAACCGGCGCGGGTAAATCGATTGCCATTGATGCACTTTCACTGTGTTTAGGCGAGCGCGCTGAAGCGTCGGCGGTTCGCCCTGGCACAGATAAAGCAGAAGTGTGCGCACAATTTGATTTAACTGCCCTTCCTCTTGCTAAAGCATTTTTAGAACAACACATGCTAACGAGTAACGACAACGAATGCCTACTTAGACGCGTTGTATGTAAAAATGGCCGTAGCAAAAGCTATATTAATGGCAGCGCTGTTACAGCAGCTCAACTTAAAGAGCTGGGACAGTATTTAATTTCTATACACGGACAGCACGCTCATCAACACCTTTTAAAAGCTGAACACCAGCTGCAACTGCTTGACGCCTACGCAGGCCACAACCAGCTTGTAAAAGCGGTTAGCCAAAGCTTTAAATTATATGCAAACCTGCAAAAAGAATTTAAACAGCTTGAGCAACAGCAATTACAACAAGCCGCTCAAAAACAATTACTCGAATACCAAGTTGCCGAATTAGATGAGTTTGCCTTACAAGACGGCGAGTTTGAACAAATAGAAGCCGAACATTACAAGCTAAGTAACAGTCAAACCATTTTAGAAGCCTGCCAGCGCGAACTTCAACATTTATACGAAAGTGATGAGCAAAATGCCTGTTCAATGCTGCAACACAGCGCTCAGCAATTTGCCGAGCTTGCAAATTATGACGAAAGCTTAGCAAGTGTAGCTGCATTATTAGATGAAGCCGCAGTGCAAGTTGAAGAAGCAAGCAGAGAAGTAAGAAACTACGCAGAGCAGGCCGACTTAGACCCTGCTAGATTAACAGAAGTAGAAGCGCGCTTAAGTGGCGCGATGGACTTAGCCCGTAAGCATCATATAAAACCTCAAGAGCTGGTTGAGTTTCATCAAGGTTTAACACAAGAGCTAGAATCAATTAGTAACAATAGCTCACGTTTGGCGCAATTAGACGATGAAATAACTAATGCGCTAAGTGCATACCAGCACGCCAGTGATCAGCTAAGCGAAAGTCGCCATAAATATGCTAATACATTAAATCAATTAATTAGTGAAAGCATGGCTAATTTATCAATGGAAAATGGGGTCTTTGAAATTCAGCTTACCCAAGAAGCTGAGCGCCAACCCAATGCATTAGGTTTTGATAGCGTCTCGTTTTTGGTCTCTACTAATCCTGGGCAGCCATTACAACCTTTAGCTAAAGTGGCCTCGGGTGGTGAGCTGTCGCGTATTAGCCTTGCCATACAGGTGATCATTGCCCAAAAAGTGACTACGCCAACGCTTATTTTTGACGAAGTGGATGTAGGTATATCAGGTCCTACCGCCTCCTCTGTAGGGAAGTTACTACGCCAACTAGGAAAATCAACACAGGTTATTTGTGTAACCCATTTACCCCAGGTTGCAAGTAGTGCGCATCAGCAGTTTTTTGTAGCAAAAGAAATAGCACAAGGCGAGACCTTTACTCAAATGCTCAGCCTAAATAAAGACGGCCGTATTAATGAAATTGCACGCTTACTTGGTGGCGATAATATAAGTAAAACCGCTAAAGCAAATGCTAAAGAGCTTATTATGGCGCACGCTTAAGTTATACTTTTGCTACAACAGTGGAGAGACGTTTTAAATGCAAAGCATGCTGATAAATTTTTGCCATGTTACTGGGTGGCTACTTGTTGTTTTGAGCTTTTTACTTATCGGGTTTAGTAAGTTTAAACACGCAGAATTTAAGCTAAAACTTTTTAGCTTTTTAAAACTTATATTGGTTTATCAAGTAACGGTGAGTGTTTGGCAGTGGTTTATTATTGGCAACATAGTGGCTAATAATCAATGGTTACTTTTATTAGCACAGATACTGTGCAGTGCAATGTGCTATTTAAGTTTACAGCGGCGAAAAAGTAAAAGCCGCCCCAACCTTGATAGTTTTTCTATGGATTAACTAACACAAGCGTTAAGAGCAAGTTCTATTTTTACCTTGCTCTTTTGCTTTGTATAATCGCTCGTCGGCAAGCTTTATGTCTTGGGCTATGGTTGTATCTAACTGGCTTTGCACAAGCCCCATACTTATAGTTAATACCACCGATTTTCCATTCATGCGCACTGGATTTTTTTGTAATTCGGCATGAATTTTTTCTGCAATACTTTGCCCCTGATCTTTGTCGCTGTTTGGTAGTGCAATTAAAAACTCTTCACCGCCCCACCGAGAAGCAATACCTTGCTTTGGCATGCTCTTTTTTAAAATATTGGCAAGTTGGGTTAACGCTTCATCACCAAAGTCGTGGCCGTAGTTATCATTAATGTTTTTGAAATTATCAACATCAGCTAGCAAAATTACATACGGCTGCTTAGTTTTTTTATGAAGATGTTTAAGCTCAGTAAGTTCTTTCATCATAAAACGTCTGTTAGGTAAATCAGTTAAGTGATCTATTGTGGCAAGGCGCTCATTTTTTTGACTCAGCGCGACTATTTTTTCATTGTATTTTTCGCGTGAGCGCTCATAAAAACCACTTAATAAAGCAACAATAATAAAAGAAATGACCACCCTCAGCGGAAGTGCTTCAGGCTGATAATCATAAATATTAAAGTTATCTGTAATAATAAAGCCGGCGATCACGGCAAATAAAAAGACAACAATATCAAATGTTCCTTTTTTTAGGCCTCTAATAGAGTAAGTCACCGGTGATACAATAAATATCCAAATTGGCCCAGTACCTTCAGCTCCACCCGAGATCACTAAATACAGCATTAAACAGTAAAGGTTATATAAAATGGTGGTCGCTGATTTTTCGACTGCGCGGTAAAGGCTAAAAGCCCACGCATAAAAACCAGCTGAAACTAGCAGCATAATACCAAGCACTACATCAGCATTAGACAGTGCATTACACGCCATAGCGAAGGTAGCTATAAATCCGATGGTCGAAAAAAAGCGAACAATTAGCTTTCTTTCTCTGTTGTCTGAGTATGCATTCATATTATTATTTTTTATTTGCAAGCGAGATTTAAAAGCTCATTTTCCGAGGATTTAAAAAAGAATTTAGCAGCAAGTTTGTACTGAAATAGTACTTTAAGCAAGATTTACACGTTAATTATTGGTTAATGACAATTTTTTAATACTTTTTTATTTGAAAAAAGCAAAAAAAAGCAAGCCAGTTGGCTTGCCTTTATTATATTTAAAACTTAACGAGATACTTAAACCTCTAAATAATCCATAATACCTTCAGCAGCGTTACGTCCTTCAAAAATAGCCGTTACCACTAAATCAGAGCCTCGCACTATATCGCCACCTGCAAATATTTTCGGATTAGTTGTTTGATGAGTAAATTCACCTTGCTCTGGTGCGTTAATGCCGCCCCAGTGGTTAATTTCTACATCATACTTTTCTAACCAGTCCATTTTGTGTGGTTTAAAGCCAAACGCCATAATAACCTGGTCTGCCTCAAGTACGTGCTCAGAGCCTGGTACAACTTCTGCTCGGCTACGGCCGTTTTCATCAGGCTCACCCAGTTGTGTTTTAACCATTTTAACGCCTGCAACATGGCCATTATCATCAAGTACAATACCCGTAGGCTGTACATTAAAGGTAAAGTTTACACCTTCTTCTTTAGCGTTTTTAACTTCACGCTTAGAGCCTGGCATATTTTCTTCATCACGACGATAAGCACAAGTTACTTTAGCTGCATTTTGGCGAATAGACGTTCGCACACAGTCCATCGCGGTATCACCACCGCCAAGTACCACAACCTTTTGATTGGCCATATCAATGCACGCTTGGTTTTTTTCATCGTAACCCATAACGCGATTTGTGTTACCAATTAAAAATGGCAGTGCGTCGTGTACGCCTGGCGCGTCTTCGTTTTCAAGACCAGCACGCATACTCTGATACGTACCTACACCTAAAAATACCGCGTCGTAGTCAGCTAAAATTTCGTCCATAGTGATATCTACACCCACTTCAACGTTTAGCTTAAATTCCACACCCATTTCGGTGAAAATTTCACGGCGCTTTTGCATTACTTCTTTTTCAAGTTTAAAAGAAGGGATACCAAAAGTAAGTAATCCACCAATTTCTGGGTGACGGTCAAAAACCACTGGCTTTACACCGTTACGTACTAAAATATCTGCACACCCTAAACCAGCCGGACCCGCACCAATAATAGCCACTTTTTTATCCGTCCATGTCACGTATGACATGTCTGGTTTCCAGCCCATTTTAAATGCGGTATCGGTAATGTATTTTTCAATATTACCTATCGTTACTGCGCCAAACTCTTCATCAAGCGTACATGAACCTTCACACAGTCTGTCTTGTGGACATACGCGTCCACACACTTCAGGTAAACTGTTTGTACGATGAGAAAGCTCAGCCGCTTCTAAAATACGGCCAGTTCTAATTAATTTTAACCACTGCGGAATGTAGTTATGCACTGGGCATTTCCATTCACAGTAAGGGTTACCACAATCTAAACAACGGTCAGCTTGTGAATTTACCTGATTCTCAGAAAAGGGTTCGTAAATTTCCACGAAAGATTTTTTACGCGACGAGATTGGTTTTTTGCGCGGATCAACACGCTGCACGTCTATAAATTGATATACATTTTCGCTCATACTGCCCCCTTATTGCGCTTGAACACGAAGTTCTGCGCTACTGCGAGCGCGGTGCCCGAGTAAACTTTTTACATCACTTGATTTTGGTTTAACTAGTTTGAACATAGGTAAGTACAGTTCAAAATTAGCTAAAATGGTTTCTGCTCGACATGAACCCGTTAGCTCTAAATGCTCGGCAATTAGGCCACGCAGATGCTCTTGGTGCGAACTTAAATCATCAAGTGTTACTACTTCTACAAGCTCTGGATTAATGCGTTTTTCAAAGTCACTTCGCTCATCTAAAATATATGCAAAACCACCGGTCATACCCGCACCAAAGTTAACGCCTACATTACCTAGCACGCATACAACGCCACCAGTCATGTATTCACAGCCGTTATCACCTACGCCTTCAACAACGGCTTGCACGCCAGAGTTACGCACTGCAAAACGCTCACCAGCACAGCCTGCGGCAAATAACTTACCACCCGTAGCACCGTACAAACATGTGTTACCAGCAATAGTCGCTTTATGACTTTCAAAGGATGATCCCAGTGGTGGGCGTATAACAAGCTTACCGCCTGCCATGCCTTTACCCACGTAGTCGTTTGCATCGCCAATAAGGGTCATCTCTAGGCCACCGGCATTCCAAACACCAAATGATTGCCCTGCTGTACCATGTAGCTCAATAGATACTGGATCTGCAGCCATACCTTGATTGCCGTGCTTAGAAGCTATGTAACCCGACAGCATTGCGCCCACTGAACGGTCTGTATTACATATGCGGCTCACGAGCGAAATACCCGATGAGGTATCAATCGCTTGTTGCGCTTTACCTAGTAACGTTTCGTTAAGTTCACCTAAATAATGCGAGCTATTTGGTGCGCTGCAAAATAAGGTTTCGCCCGTTGGGTTATTTGGCTGAGCAATTACAGACGATAAATCTATTTTCTTTTGCTTCGCTGTTTTACCTTCAATCGCTTCTAATAAGTCTAAACGGCCAATTAAGTCAGTTAGATTAGCAACACCTAAGCTTGCCATAATTTCACGTGCTTCTTGAGCTATAAACTTAAAGTAGTTCATCGCCATTTCTGGTAAGCCGTGGTAATGCTTTTGACGAAGTGTTTCATCTTGCGTTGCAACACCGGTCGCACAGTTATTTAAATGACAAATACGTAAGTATTTACAACCTAGCGCCACCATTGGGCCTGTACCAAAGCCAAAGCTCTCTGCACCTAAAATAGCGGCTTTAATGATATCTAAACCCGTTTTTAAACCACCATCTGTTTGCAGGCGAATACGGTGACGAAGACCATTTTCAACAAGCGCTTGCTGGGTTTCTGCAAGGCCAAGCTCCCACGGGCTACCCGCGTATTTAACTGACGTTAATGGGCTTGCACCGGTACCACCATCGTAACCTGAGATAGTAATTAAGTCGGCGTACGCTTTAGCTACACCTGTGGCAATTGTGCCAACACCCGGCTCAGATACTAACTTCACCGATATCATCGCTTCTGGGTTTACTTGTTTTAAATCGAATATTAGCTGGGCTAAATCTTCAATTGAGTAAATATCGTGATGTGGTGGTGGTGAAATTAATGTTACACCGGGAACCGAATAACGAAGCTTTGCAATATATGGCGTTACTTTTTCGCCTGGTAATTGTCCGCCTTCGCCAGGTTTAGCACCCTGCGCCACTTTAATTTGAATTACATCCGCATTACGAAGGTAGTGCGGCGTTACACCAAAACGACCCGAGGCAACTTGTTTAATACGTGAGTTTTTCTCGGTGTTGTAGCGCAGCTTATCTTCGCCGCCTTCACCTGAATTTGAACACCCGCCTAAGCGGTTCATTGCAATGGCAAGCGCTTCATGCGCCTCAGGCGAAAGTGCACCAATACTCATAGCTGCAGAGTCAAAGCGCTGGTATAAAAATTCAGCCGGCTCAACATCATCAATGCTAATGCCTTTTTCAGGTAATTTAAGCGCTAACATATCGCGCAGCGTTGCAATAGGACGGTTATTAACTAAATCAGCATAGGCTGCGTAGTCTTTATAATCGCCTGAACGTACGGCCTTTTGTAGCGTTTGAATAACATCTGGGTTGTAAGCGTGGTATTCACCACCGTGAACGTATTTTAATAAACCACCATGGCTCAATAATTTACGTTTACTAAAAGCAAGTTTATGTAGCTTTTGCTGATCAATATCAAAATCGCTAAAACAGGCGCCTTTAATACGACTTGCCACACCTTTAAAACACATGTCTACCATAGCATCAGATAGACCAACCGCTTCAAAAAGCATTGAACAACGGTACGATGCAATTGTGCTTATGCCCATTTTAGACATAATTTTGTACAAGCCCTTATTAATGGCTTTTCGGTACGAAAGCGTCACTTCGCAGTACGATTTATCAATCACTTTACTGTCGCTCATCGCAACCAGTGACTCGTATGCAAGGTATGGGTAAATTGCGGTTGCACCAAAACCAAGTAATACGGCAAATTGGTGTGCATCGCGTACGCTACCCGTTTCAATAATAATATTAGACTCACAACGTAAGTTATTATCTACTAAACGTTTTTGTACAGCACCTACCGCCATAGCAGCAGGAATTGGTAATTGGGTTTCGCTAAAGTTACGGTCAGATAAAATAAGCATTACACAGCCGGCTGC
Organism: Pseudoalteromonas sp. UBA2102; assembly: GCF_002331165.1. NCBI lineage: Bacteria > Pseudomonadati > Pseudomonadota > Gammaproteobacteria > Alteromonadales > Pseudoalteromonadaceae > Pseudoalteromonas > Pseudoalteromonas sp. UBA2102. Next base: position 18,981 of record NZ_DCYU01000153.1, on the reverse strand, counting down.
TGCTTTTTCTTGTGCAGCGTCGCAAATACGTGCAACCGCTTTTTCTAAACCTTCCTCTGCTGTGTATGTAATATCAATTTTACAGTAGCTGTAATGCTCGTCATCGGCATTAAGTAGCTGCTGCATGTCAGCATACATTAAAATTGGCGTATCAAACTGTAGGCGCTTAGCGTGGCCTGTAGTTTCATTAAATACGTTTTGCTCACTACCAATACACGTTGCCAGTGACATTACGTGGTTTTCACGCAACGGGTCGATTGGCGGGTTAGTCACTTGTGCAAACTTTTGGCGGAAGTAATCGTACAATGAACGATGCCCTTCGCTAAGTACTGCAAATGGCGTGTCATCACCCATAGAACCTGTTGCTTCTTGGCCATTTTCACCCATTACACGAATAACACTATCGAGCTCTTCGTTAGTGTAACCAAACATTTTTTGGTATTTAACAAGTGTTTCGTCATCAAATGAGCGATTACCCGCATCTTGCTCGGTAAGCTCTTCAAACGGGGTTAAACGTTTAACGTTTTCTTCAAGCCATGACTTATAAGGATGACGCGATTTTAAATCTTGGTCGATTTCGTCTGAGTGCCAAATTTTGCCTAATTTAGTATCAATTACTAACAGCTCACCTGGTCCTACACGGCCTTTTTCAACCACTTCATCTGCAGTGTAATCCCAAATCCCTACCTCAGAGGCAAGTGTAATAAAGCCATCTTGGGTAATAACATAGCGCGCTGGACGCAGGCCATTTCTGTCAAGGTTACAGGCTGCAAAACGCCCATCAGACATAACAATACCCGCAGGGCCATCCCACGGCTCCATGTGCATAGAGTTAAAGTCGTAAAATGCGCGTAAGTCATCATCCATAGCACGGTTTTTCTGCCATGCAGGTGGCACAAGCATACGCATAGCACGGAATAAATCCATGCCACCCGCTAAAAACAGCTCCAGCATGTTATCTAAGCTTGAAGAGTCAGAGCCGGTTTCGTTTACAAATGGCGCTGCACTTTGTAAATCAGGAATAAGTGGCGATGAAAACTTATACGAACGTGCACGAGCCCATTGGCGGTTACCTTCAATGGTATTAATTTCACCATTATGCGCTAAATACCTAAATGGTTGTGCTAAAGGCCAACGCGGCTGAGTATTAGTAGAAAAACGCTGATGGAATACACAAATAGCGCTGGTCATACGAATATCAGCTAAGTCTAAATAAAAGTTAGGCAAATCTGCAGGCATCATAAGGCCTTTATAGATAGTCACTAACCCCGATAAACTCGCAATATAAAACGACTCATCCTCTGCTAAACGCTTTTCTGCACGGCGACGTGCTACATATAAACGTCGCTCTAAATCTTTAGAGCGCCATCCTTCAGGCGCACTAACAAAAATTTGCTCAAAACCAGGTAATTGCTGTGTAGCAATTGGCCCTAGCATTGAAGGATCAGTAGGCACTTCACGCCAACCGAGTATTTTAAGTGTTTCTTGTTCTAATTCTTCACATAAAACCTGTTTTGCAGCTTGTGCTAAAACGGGATCTGAATTTAAGAAAACCATGCCTACGGCGTAATTTTTACCTAAGTGCCAATTATGCTCACTCGCAATAGCACGGAAAAAACTGTCAGGTTTTTGTAATAATAAACCACAGCCGTCACCTGTTTTACCATCGGCAGAAATACCACCGCGGTGCTGCATGCGATCAAGTCCAGTAATAGCTGTACGAATAAGCCGATGACTAGCTTGACCATTTACTTGGGCTATTAAGCCAAAGCCACAATTATCTTTTTCTAATGTTGAGTCGTATAACATAGACCCCTCCCTTGCTGCACTGTTAACGTGAATGAACTGCTCGACGATTTGCTAACAGACGCACAAAACTAGCCTCTATAGTAAATAGAGTCAATATTATTTTGAATACATATTCACATTCTTGAATATTTCTCACTTCAAGGCAAGATTTCTTTTTCACCCATAAGTTTTAACATTTAGCGCTTATTTGCGCGTTATTTTTTCATGACACTGGTGTCAATTTTAACATTTTGTAAAAACAAAGGCGTTAAAGCAATACCCTTTACGTAAACGTAAAGCATCAAAGCAATGAATAAATATTCACTAATTTCCCACAGGTTCAGTTAACATTTAGATAGTTTAATGCGTTTTAAATAAATTAGAGGTTTAGGATCACGCTTTTTTAGCGTTCATTAGTATAGTTATTAATTGTGGTATCGTTTTTAGTGCAGATGTAGTGAATTTTTATTTAATGCCAATTCGCTTGATTGAGCGAACTATTGTAAAGCTGGAAAAACGTGTTGATAGCTGGGCAAAAAACTCGCTATTTAGTTGTTCTAAAAAAGAATTACTTAACGCAGATAGCGACACGTTTAGCCCCGCAAAATGATTACGTCTTATTGCGCATTGATATAAAACTCATATTTTAATTAAAATTCGCGCTTATATTAAGTAGCTTTGTTGCTTACTTATCCTGACTAGGTGCACCTAAACAAGGAGCAAGGGCTGAGTTTGCTAACTATTGAGCACAAATTAATAGTTATAATCACCCACTGATGGGCTGACCAAGAGATTAAGACGTAATAAAGTTATATATAGGCACAAAAAAGCCACGTAAAACGTGGCTTTAATAATCTAGCAAAGTAGCAATTACTCTGCGTCAGCTTCTTTATACTTAGCTGCAGTTTCAGTGATCAGTGGCTGTAATTCACCACGTTGAAACATTTCAATGATAATGTCACAACCACCTACTAATTCGCCCTCAACCCAAAGCTGTGGGAAAGTAGGCCAATTTGCGTATGCTGGTAACTCAGCGCGAATATCTGGATTAAGTAAAATATCAACATAGGCAAATGGTTCGCCACATGACATTAGAGCTTGTGACGCTTGTGAAGAAAAACCACAATTTGGTAATTTAGGCGACCCTTTCATGTAAAGGATAATTGGGTTTTCTGAAATCTGCTGTTTAATTTTATCAATGGTTTCCATCTACAACCTCAAAATGACGATAGCTTGATATACCTAGGGCTTGAAAATAAATCATTGTGGCCACAGATATATAACTTAAAATGGGCAAATAAAGCCGCAATTGAAATAGTCTTTAGCAATAGCATTGCTGTTTGCTTAAACTTGAGTAAAATACTCAACAATTATAGTAACACTATATTTTCGTTTGGTATAGGTAAGTGCTCTGTTCTATCAGGCATTACGTACTATCAAGCGAGTTATCAACCAAAAGAAGATGGAGATAAAAAAATGGCATTTGAACTACCGTCACTACCATATGCAATTGATGCACTTGAGCCTCATATTTCACAAGAAACTCTTGAGTATCACCACGGTAAGCACCACAACACTTACGTTGTTAAATTAAACGGTTTAATTCCAGGTACTGAATTTGAAAACAAATCTTTAGAAGAGATTGTTTGTTCATCTGAAGGTGGCGTATTTAACAACGCTGCACAAATTTGGAACCACACTTTCTACTGGAACTGTCTATCTCCAAATGGCGGCGGCGAGCCAACAGGTGCTATCGCTGACGCTATTAACGCTAAATGGGGCTCTTTTGACGCGTTTAAAGATGCATTAAACGACAAAGCGGTTAATAACTTTGGTTCTAGCTGGACATGGTTAGTTAAACTAGCTGACGGTTCATTAGATATCGTAAACACGTCTAACGCAGCAACGCCGCTTACAGACGAAGGTGTTACACCAATCCTAACTGTGGATTTATGGGAACACGCTTACTACATTGATTACCGTAACGTTCGTCCTGATTACCTTAAAGGTTTTTGGGCGCTTGTTAACTGGGAATTCGCGAACGCTAACTTCGCTTAATTAGCTATTATACGCTGATTTAAAAAGACGCCTCGGCGTCTTTTTTTATGCCTTTATAAAATTCAAACCGCCTTTATACGCGCGAAATTGCTAATTTAGCCACATGATCTTTTTTCACTTAAATTTTTAATTTTATTGCACAAAAATATCAATCTCTGACTAAACTTTAAAAAGTAAGCACCTTTTTAAAGCGGGTTTCGGAGGTTATTATGACTATTTTTGAGCACTACCAAGCACGATACGAAGCAGCACAAGAAGAAGAATACAGCATTAGCGAATTTCTAGAAATTTGTAAAAATGACAAATCAGCTTATGCCAGCGCCCCTGAGCGTTTACTTATGGCAATAGGCGAGCCGCAAATGGTTGATACTGCAACCGATGCACGTTTAAGCCGGTTATTTTCTAATAGAGTGGTTGCACGCTACCCTGCCTTTGCAGACTTTTACGGCATGGAAGATGCCATAGAACAAATTGTCTCCTACCTAAAGCATGCGGCTCAAGGTCTAGAAGAATGCAAACAAGTCCTTTATTTACTCGGCCCTGTTGGGGGAGGTAAATCTTCAATTGCAGAAAAACTAAAATATTTAATGCAACAAGTGCCTATCTATTCAATTAAAGGCTCTCCGGTAAACGATCACCCTCTCAGTTTGTTTGACCCAGTAGAAGATGCCAGCGTTCTCGAAAAAGAATACGGTATTAAACCACGTTATTTAAAAACGATTATGTCGCCATGGGCTGGTAAACGATTAAAAGAATTTAACGGCGATATTAGCCAATTTAGAGTCGTCAAACGCTACCCCTCTATTTTAAATCAAATAGGTATAGCCAAAACCGAACCCGGTGATGAAAATAATCAAGATATTTCTGCATTGGTGGGCAAAGTAGATATTCGCCAGCTTGAGCACTTTGCTCAAAACGACCCCGATGCCTACGCTTACTCAGGCTCTTTATGTATAGCAAACCAAGGTTTAATGGAGTTTGTAGAAATGTTTAAAGCCCCTATCAAGGTGCTGCATCCACTCCTTACCGCAACGCAAGAGGGTAACTACAACGGTACCGAAGGTATTAGCGCTCTGCCCTTTAACGGCATGATTTTAGCCCACTCAAATGAATCAGAATGGCAAACATTCAAAAATAATAAAAACAATGAAGCGTTTTTAGATCGTGTTTATATTGTAAAGGTCCCTTATTGCCTGCGCGTGACCGAAGAAATAAAAATTTACGACAAACTTATTCAACATAGTGAACTTGCCAGCGCACCGTGTGCACCAGGTACGCTTAAAGCGTTAGCGCAATTTACTACCTTATCTCGATTAAAGGAGCCTGAAAACTCTAGTATTTACTCAAAAATGCGGGTCTATGATGGTGAAACCCTAAAAGATACCGACCCTAAAGCAAAATCTTATCAGGAGTATCGTGATTACGCAGGGGTAGATGAAGGCATGACCGGCCTTTCAACTCGTTTTGCTTTTAAGATTTTGTCGCGCGTATTTAATTTTGATACTACCGAGGTTGCAGCTAATCCGGTGCATTTATTTTATGTTTTGGAGCAACAAATAGAGCGTGAACAATTTAGCGCCGAAGTGGAAGAGCGCTATTTAAGTTTTTTAAAAGGCTATTTAATTCCGCAATATGTTGAGTTTATTGGTAAAGAACTACAAACCGCGTATTTAGAGTCATACTCTGAATATGGCCAAAATATTTTTGACCGCTATGTGATTTATGCTGATTTTTGGATACAAGATCAAGAATACAGAGACCCAGATACAGGACAGTTATTTGACCGCGCCTCGTTAAATGCAGAACTTGAAAAAATAGAAAAACCCGCCGGCATTTCTAATCCCAAAGATTTTAGGAACGAAATAGTTAACTTTGTATTACGTGCACGCGCTCACAATAATGGTAAAAACCCGTTATGGACAAGCTACGAAAAACTACGCACTGTGATTGAGAAAAAAATGTTCTCAAATACCGAAGATCTACTCCCTGTTATTTCCTTTAATACAAAAACCTCCGCTGAGGATCAACAAAAACACGAGGACTTTGTTAACCGCATGGTTGAAAAAGGCTACACGCAAAAACAAGTGCGTTTACTTTCTGAGTGGTATTTACGGGTTAGAAAATCGCAGTAACCTTCATGTAGTTTAGGGGGAACAGTATGGCGCATTTTATAGATAGACGCTTAAATGGTAAAAACAAAAGCACGCTTAATCGTCAGCGCTTTATTAGGCGCTATAAAAAGCAAATAAAAGAAGCAGTGTCTGATGCGGTTAATAAACGCAGCGTTACCGACTCAAGTTCAGGGGAGAGTATATCTATCCCGCAACGAGATATTAGCGAGCCCATTTTTCACCAAGGTAAAGGGGGCGACAGAGAACAAATTCACCCTGGTAACGATCAATTTTCAACAGGTGACAAAATTGAGCGCCCTAAAGGCGGCCAAGGTGGTGGCGCAGGCGATGGCGATGCAAGTGATTCAGGCGAAGGCCAAGATGACTTTGTGTTTTCTATTTCTAAAGATGAATACCTTGATTTACTCTTTGAAGACCTAGAGCTGCCCAACTTACAAGAAAACCAGCTAGATAAGCTTGTACAAATGAAAACTCATCGGGCTGGTTTTTGTAGCGATGGTATGCCCAGTAATATTGATATAGTACGCTCATTACAGGGCTCACTCGCCAGAAGAGTCGCCATGAGTGCGGGTAAAAAAAGACGCCTAGCAGAGCTTGAAGGTCGACTTGCGATGGAGTGTGAGCAAACCGACAGCGACCAAGCCATTATTGCATTATTACAAGAGGAAATTGAGCAACTTAAACAGCAAATAAAAGCCGTACCATTTATTGATAATTACGACTTACGTTTTCGTAATTATGAAAAACGCCCCCACCCCACCAGCAAAGCCGTTATGTTTTGTATTATGGATGTATCAGGCTCGATGGATCAGGCCACAAAAGACATGGCAAAGCGTTTTTATATTTTGCTCTATCAATTTTTGACTCGAAGTTATAAAGACATTGAGGTGGTGTATATACGCCACCACACACAAGCTAAAGAGGTCGACGAACAAGAGTTTTTTTATTCTCAAGAAACTGGCGGCACTATTGTCTCCAGTGCCCTTAAATTAATGAACGAAATAATAAAAGAGCGCTATGATTCAGAGCAATGGAATATATACGCAGCGCAAGCATCTGATGGCGATAACTGGGCAGACGATACCCCACACTGCGGTGAAATATTACGCAACAAGTTACTTAATGCGGTACGCTACTTTGCCTATATAGAAATTACCACGCGTGCGCACCAAAGCTTGTGGCGCGAATACCAAAACATCACCCAAACCCATAGCAACTTTGCAATACAACATATTAAAAGTGTTGAAGACATTTACCCTATGTTTAGGGAGCTATTTAAAAAAAATCGTCAACAACAAGGGGCTGCTTAGCCTAAGCGAGGTTTACTATGAGCACTGAACGAATTAGCGATGGCCCAGATTGGACCTTTGAGCTGCTTGAGCAATACCAAACTGAAATAGCCCGTGTTGCAGCGCATTATCGCTTAGACACTTACCCTAACCAAATTGAGGTAATAACAGCTGAGCAAATGATGGATGCTTATTCAAGCGTTGGCATGCCTATAGGCTACAGCCATTGGTCATATGGTAAAAAATTTATACAAACCGAACAAAATTATAAGCGTGGGCAAATGGGGCTAGCTTACGAAATTGTGATTAATTCAAACCCCTGTATTGCTTATTTAATGGAAGAAAACACACTCCCTATGCAGGCACTGGTTATGGCGCATGCCTGTTATGGCCATAACTCATTTTTTAAAGGAAACTACTTATTTAAAACATGGACTGACGCAGACTCCATCATAGATTACTTAGTGTTTGCTAAAAATTACATTAGCCGCTGCGAAGAAAAATACGGTATTACACAAGTAGAAAGCTTAATTGATTCGTGCCACGCATTGATGAATTACGGCGTAGATAGATATAAACGCCCGCAGCAAATTTCCCTTTTTGAAGAACAAAAACGCCAAAAAGAGCGTGAAGACTACATGCAATCTCAAGTAAACGAGCTATGGCGCACTATCCCCGCTCAACAGCAAGAAGCTAAAAAGCAAGAGAGGCATTTTCCGCAAGAACCGCAAGAAAACATTTTATACTTTATTGAGAAAAACGCGCCTCTATTAGAGTCTTGGCAGCGAGAAATAATACGTATTGTGCGAAAGATATCGCAATATTTTTATCCGCAAAAACAAACCCAAGTGATGAACGAAGGCTGGGCCACCTTTTGGCACTACACCATTTTAAACCACTTATATGATGAAGGTAAATTAACCGACTCCTTTATGATGGAGTTTTTGCAAAGCCATACCAACGTGGTTTATCAGCCACCTTATAACAGCAATTACTATTCAGGTATAAACCCGTATGCATTGGGTTTTAATATGATGGTGGATATTCGCCGTATTTGCGAAAACCCAACAGATGAGGATAGACGCTGGTTTCCTGAATATGCAGGCACTAATTGGCTAGACACACTACATTTTGCGATGGAAAACTTTAAAGATGAAAGTTTCATAAGCCAATTTTTATCACCTAAGTTAATTCGTGATTTTAAGCTATTTACTATTGTCGATCACAGCCGTAATCCACATCTAGAGGTAGGCGCAATACATGATGATAGCGGTTATCAGGCTGTACGCGAAGCGCTTTCAGCGCAATATAATTTGAGTAATCACGAACCTAACATTCAAGTATATAATGTTGATGTTAGAGGCGATCGTTCTTTAACGTTGCGTTATGTTCCTCACAATAACATCCCCCTTGCTGACTCGCATAAAGAAGTGCTAAAACACCTTTACAGGTTATGGGGATTCAAGGTTCAATTAGAGCAAGAGACCAGTACAGGCGATGTGTCTACTCTTGGCCAATGCCCAGCAGATGATACTCGCCATACTACAGAGTAAATAAAATGCCTGATAAAAACGGCACTTTAATCAAGCCCTTGTTAAGTATTGACTGCCAAGGCTTGCGGCGCAATTAGGTGCATCCTTGGTTACTTTAATTTAGCAGTAATATTACCGCTGCCTTAATTTTAGCAGCGCATAAAAAAAGACGCTTATGCGTCATTTTTTATATCCTCAAAATCGGTTACTCTGTTACGGCCATGCTCTTTTGAGTGATACAGGGCTTTGTCAGCGGCTTCAATCCACCGCTCATGTTTTGCAAAGTCAGGGCTATTTCCTGCAAAACCAACACTCACAGTCATCTCTATTTTTGTGTTTTTATAAACAAAAGGGTTGGCTTCTATTAACGCTCTTATGCGCTCGGCAAATATTGCTGCGCCTTGCTTGTCGGTATCGAGTAAAGTAACAACAAACTCCTCCCCACCATAACGCCCTGCTATATCAGTTTCGCGAAGCGTCGTTCGTAGCAGTTCTGAAAGGTGGCGTAGCGCTTCATCGCCACAACTATGGCCATGCTCATCATTAATTTTTTTAAAATGATCGATATCAAACATCAATAATGTGCTGCTGCCACCGCTGCGCTTAACACGTAAAAACTCTTGGTGCAGTGTGCTTTCCCAATGCCCACGGTTAAACAGTTGCGTTAAGCTGTCGGTTTGGCTTACTTGCTCCAAACGCTTATTTAAATCTTCTAATTCTTTTTTATTGACCGCCACATCGGTAACATCATAAATAATGATACAAATATGACTGACCTCACCCAGAGTGTTGGTAAGTGGAATAAAGGTCGCATTTTGGTACATATAATCCGCTTTACCGGTAATGGGGCGGTAGTTTTTAAAACGAAAGATGTAAGGTTGCTGCTCCCAGATAGTAAAAGAGCGGTTTTTAAGTACAAATACAGACTCTGACTTGCTTCTAAACCATTTCTCATCAATCGAAGGAAATAAATCAAATAGGTCTTTGTCTTTTACAGCACTTGGTAATAGCCCAGAATGGTTTTCCATAAAGCCATTCCACACACACACTTTATAATTTCTATCCAGTACAACCAGGCCCACATCAACCGTGTTAAACATATCCATTAACCAATGGATCTCATTCATTTCTAAATCAGCGGCCATAACTTAGTCTTCTAATAGGTAAGCAACTTTGTATTTCAAAGTTTTAAGTGAATCTTCGGTAAATAACAGCATAAGATCGCAGTTAATATCGTGGTTTTCGATGCCGTAGCTTATTTCTATCGCTAAGGTTCTTTGCCAACGAGATTTATTTGATTTAACCAATTCAGATACATCGCGATGTTGGCCAAGTACAATGGGATGACCTTGGCTAAAAGACATATCTAGCTGTTTAGAAAGCCCCGTTAAAATTGAGCCTATTAAAATATTACTAATATCCATAAGTAGCTCAAGCTCAACTTTGTCGTTCAGCTCACCGTCGTAATTCATCAGTGACGCAATTTCTTTAAAGCTTGAGTCGTTTAATAAAAGTAATGCCTCGCCTGATACGCCACCGCCAATAAAGCCTTGGCACACCCCTGATGTGGCAGCATTATTGTCAATTGACTGCAGCGCCATATCCAGTTCATTAACTTCAAGCACATTCACATTCGGAATTGGCAGCTCTACAAACACATTCAAAAGCCGTGCAAGCAAATCGCCTGCTTGACCCATAGCGACATTTGTAAGCTCTTGGTATATATCGCGCACATCTGGGTCTACTTGTTCACCTAAAGAATGAGCAAGACGCTCGCGCATGGCTTTATCTTTAATGCCATGATGCTCGATAATATCGGCAAGTTTTTCAGGTGAGCAAGGTTTTTGGATAAAATCAATGGCGCCTAATTCAAGTACGCGTTGGTGCGCATTTGGCTGAATATCGCCAGATACAACCACGGTTAGGATATTAAGGCCTTGCTCTTTCATGGCCATAAGGACTTCGTAACCGTCCATTTCAGGCATGTTTAAATCAAGAAAAAGGATTTCGGGCTCGATTATTTTTAGTTTTTTGATGCAATCAACACCATCTTGAGCAAACTCTACTTTAATATCCCAGTCATCTGGTAAAGAGCGGGCTAGCTGGCGCCTCGCTAATTTTGAGTCGTCACATATTAATACGGATGTTGACATACTATCTCTCTATTATTTAACCCAATGTTGTCAATAGGCCTTATGACTTTATTAAAGATACATTTTGTAACTACATGTTAATAAAAGTTCATGCAGTTTACAATTTATATATCACAGAACTTATTATTACTTTTACAGTGATATTTAATCGCTTGGTCAGTGATATTGAGTATAATACACTCAAACCTATTGCGTTAATTTAAAAGGAAATAACCTATGGTACGCTCTCTTATTTTTGCACTAAGCACACTGGCTTTAAGCTCAGTTGGGCACGCATCACAGTACCCAGAAAACACGCTTGATGCAGGTAAGGTCTCTGCTCAGGGTAAGCCTGTCACTTTGTTAGGTAAAGGTGTAAGTGTAGGTGATAATGCGCCAAATTTTAAAGTGGTTGATGGTGGTTTTGCTCCTGTAAATCTTAATGATTATAAAGGGCAAGCTGTATTAATCAGTGTGGTGCCAAGTTTAGATACTGGCATTTGTAGCTTACAAACTAAACATTTTAATGAAAAAGTAGCGACGCAATTTCCTGCTATCGCAATACTGACCATCAGTGCCGATTTACCTTTTGCTCAAAAACGCTTTTGTAATGCTGAAAACATCGACAAAGTAACAGCCCTTTCTGACTCTGTATGGCGAGACTTTGGCCAAAAATATGGCTTAATTATAAAAGATATGGGGCTACTAACTCGCGCTGTGCTTATTTTAGATAAAAGCCATACAGTGATATACAAACAGCTAGTGTCTAATTTATCTACCGAGCCAAACTACGACCCAGTAATAGAAAAGCTAAAAACGTTATAGGTAACAGGGCGTGTTGACCTTTGGTGGTTTAATTTTAAATTATTAAAAGCTAATAAATACATAAAAACCGCCCGAGGGCGGTTTTTTAATACCTAAGCTGTGTTTAGATTATATTAACCTAAAAGCTCTGCTAGTTGCTGGCTTACTGTTTCAACAGCTTGCGTACCATCAATTTTATGGTACTGCGTGTTACCTGCTTGCGCTTCAGCTTGGTAGTAATCAACCAATGGCATAGTTTGCTCATGGTAAATAGCTAAACGTTTACGAACTGTTTCTTCCGTGTCATCTGCACGAATAATAAGCTCTTCGCCTGTTTCATCGTCTTTACCTTCCACTTTTGGTGGGTTGTAAACAACGTGATAAACACGGCCAGAGCCAGGATGTACGCGACGTCCACCCATACGCTCAACAATTACTTCATCAGCAACGTCAAACTCAATAACGTGATCAACCACAACGCCATTTTCTTTCATAGCATCTGCTTGTGGAATGGTACGTGGGAAGCCATCAAGTAAAAAGCCTTGTTCGCAGTCTGGTTTAGCAATACGCTCTTTCACTAAACCAATGATGATATCGTCAGAAATTAACTGACCTGCATCCATTACTTTTTTCGCTTCTAAGCCAAGTGGTGTACCTTCTTTAATGGCTGCACGAAGCATATCACCGGTAGAAATTTGTGGAATACCGTATTTGTCCATTAAAAACTGAGCTTGAGTACCTTTACCAGCACCTGGCGCGCCCAAAAGAATAATGCGCATATCATTGTCCCCTAGTATGGATATTTATTTTAAAGCCTGAATTCTTCCACAAGCGCTGCAGATACTCAAGCAACTTATACTAATTGCCTACTTTAGAGCGCATAAAAAAAGGAAGCATACGCTTCCTTTATAATTATGGTTATATTTTAGGCTCTTTTAGCAATTAAAAGAGCCTGTTAGCCTTACTTATTTAAATCAAGCATTAACTTGTTTAAACGTGTTACGAACCCGGTAGGATCTTTTAATGTACCGCGTTCAGCAAGTAAAGCTTGGTCTAGTAATACATGAGACCACTGTGCAAACTTATCTTCGTCTTGCTCATCGTTTAAGTGCTTAACTAACTGATGCTCAGGGTTAAGCTCAAACACTGGCTTAGCCTCTGGTACAGGTTGCCCTACTGACTCCATAAGCTTTTGCATTTGCGAGCTCATGTCGTTCTCATCGCTAACCACACAGGCAGGAGAGTCTGTTAAGCGATGCGTAAAGCGTACTTCTTTAACTTCTTCGCCTAGCGCTGTTTTAATGCGCTCAATTAAGCCTTCTACTTCTTTTTCAGACTCTTCTTGCGCTTTTTTTGTTTCTTCGTCGTCAAGCTTACCTAAATCAAGGTCGCCACGGGTAATTGACTGGAATGATTTTTCGTTAAACTCAGTTAAGTGGCTCATCATCCACTCATCAACACGGTCACTTAGTAATAATACTTCGATGCCTTTTTTGCGGAAGATTTCTAAGTGCGGCGAGTTTTTAGCCGCTGTAAACGAATCAGCAACTACGTAGTAAATTTTATCTTGCTCATCGTTCATACGCTCAATGTATTGCTCCAGCGATACATCTTGTGTTTCTGAGTCGGTATGCGTAGATGAGAAGCGTAACAATTTAGCAATGGCTTCTTTATTCGCTGTATCTTCTGCTGGGCCTTCTTTGATTACTTGGCCAAACTCGTTCCAAAATGTTTGGTAGTCTTCGGCTTTGTTTTTAGCCATACGCTCTAGCATTTTTAAGATACGAGACGTACACCCTTTACGAATCGCTTGCGTTACTTTGTTATCTTGTAAAATTTCGCGCGATACATTTAGCGGTAAATCGTTTGAATCAAGCAAGCCTTTTACAAAGCGCAAGTAACTTGGCATAAACTGCTCGGCGTCATCCATAATAAAGACACGTTGAACATACAGTTTTAAGCCACTTTGGCGCTCACGGTTCCATAAATCGAACGGCGCTTTTTTAGGGATATACAATAAGCTTGTGTACTCAGTTTTACCTTCTACTTTATTGTGTGCCCAGTTTAGCGGCTCTTCCCAATCATGGCTTACATGCTTGTAAAACTCTTTGTATTCTTCATCAGAAACCTCTGACTTATCACGTGTCCATAATGCGGTTGCACGGTTAATGCTTTCCCACTCACCTGGAACTGCTGGGATTTTTTCGCCGTCTTCGCCTTCAGACTCAGGCACTTCTGCTTTATACATTTGTACAGGCGTAGAAATATGATCTGAGTATTTAGTAACAATGCTACGTAAACGGTATTCATCCGCGTATTCTTTTTCTTCTTCACGCAGGTGTAAAATGATATCCGTACCACGGCCTTCTTTTTCAATTTCTTGTAACGTGTACTCACCTTCACCTTGTGATTGCCACTCGTACGCTTGTGTTTCACCCGCTTTACGCGTGCGCACTGTCACTTCATCAGCCACAATAAATGCCGAGTAAAAACCAACACCAAATTGACCAATTAATTGCGAGTCTTTACTTTGGTCACCGGTTAAGTTTTTGAAAAACTCAGCAGTACCCGACTTAGCAATAGTTCCTAAAGAGCTAATCACTTCTTCACGCGTCATACCAATACCATTGTCAGAAATGGTAATTGTGTTCGCTTCTTTATCTGCGCTAATACGTACACGTAAATCGGCATCACCTTGGTAAAGGTCGCCATCAGAAAGCGCTAAAAAGCGTAGCTTATCGGCGGCATCTGATGCATTTGATACAAGCTCACGTAAAAATATTTCTTTATTCGAATATAACGAATGAATCATTAAGTTTAATAGTTGTTTTACTTCTGTTTGAAAGCCTAATGTTTCTTTTTGTGCTGCAGTCATTTATGTATCTCCAATTAGCAAAGTGTCTGCGTTATGCACTTAATATGGGGTGAGGTGGAGTAACTTCAAGGGAAAAATTTAAAAAAGCAGCTTTTGTGCTGACATAAATAAAAAGCCACATTAAAATGTGGCTTTTAGAGTTAAATTACGGTGTGTTTTTAGCGTGCTGGGCTTTTAAAGCGCTGACTTGTTCGTGCAAATAATTAGCACTTACCTGCTCAGCTTCAATCGGCTCTCCCACACTCACCGATACTAAAGACCATTTAAGGCGTGGTAGTTGCCACTTGGCTTTACGGCTAAACATACTGCCCCACAAGCCACCTAAGTGAACGGGCACAACAGGCACAGGTGTGCGCGCTATAATGCGCTCAATGCCCCGCCTAAACATGTCCATTTCACCATTACTTGTTAGTTTTCCTTCAGGAAAAATACCAACTAACTTACCGCGTTCAAGCGCTGCGGCAACCTCATCAAATGCTTTTGCAAACGCCTTTGGGTTGGCTTTTTCGCTATCAATTGGAATAGCTTTTGCCATTTTAAATAGCCAATGCAGCGCTTTTGAGTAATAAATGGGGGCAAACACCATAAAGCGTATAGGCCTAGGCGAAGTGGCTAAAATAAACATCCAATCTACAAAGCTTACATGGTTAGCTACAATAACGGCTGCGCCTTCGCTTGGAATATTTTCATGCCCTTTTGTGCGCACACGATACATGCATATAGCTAAAATATAGATAACAAAGCGCAAGAAAAATTCCGGTACCTTAGTGTAAATATAAATAGAGATAAGCAAATTAAGCCCCGCCAAAAGCAATAGTAACGACGAAATATGCCACTCTAAAACAGAGAGCGTTACAATACTTAATATGGCACTGCCAACCATAAAGAGCGCATTAAGCACATTATTAGCAGCAATCACCCGTGAACGACTTGCCTCCTCGGTACGCTGTTGAATAAGCGCATACAGCGGCACAGTATAAAAACCGGATGCAATACCAATACCTGCCATCCAAACAAAATGCCATACCATGTCGCCTGTATTAAGCACTTGTTTAAGCGTTAATAAATTTTCAGAGGGCGCGATATATTCACTAATAGCCGGCTCTTGGCTTAATAAATACAAAAATAGCGTAATTAAAATAGCGCCAAAAGGTACAATGCCCAGCTCAATACGTGAGCGTGAGAGCTTTTCGCACAACAAAGACCCCACGGCAATGCTTAGCGAAAACACCACCAGCGCACTGGTTACCACGAGTTCATCGCCACCCATTACATGCTTAACGTAATTAGGTAATGCCGTTAAAATAACCGCGCCTATTAGCCAAAACCAGCTTATACCCAACACCGATTTACCAACCGATTCTGTTTGAGCATTAAGCGCTTTAAATACATTTTTAGTGGATGAAAAAATATTATAGGTAAAGTGCAAATTAGGATTATTGGCTTGGCTTATAGGAATAAAGCGGCTGCTGAAAAAGCCAAGTACTGCAAGTATCAGCACGGCAATACTAATAATTGTTGGACCTGTTGTTTGAGTAATGTAATAGGTGCCAAAAATAGTACCAATTAAAATAGCTACAAAAGTGGCAGACTCAACCAAGCCATTGGCTTTTGTTAATTCGTTAGGCGCCACATGTTGCGGTAATATTGAATACTTAAGCGGGCCAAAAAAAGTACTTTGTAAGCCCATAAAAAACACGGTGGTCAGCATTAACCACACATATTGCGTAAAAATAGAGGCTGCGCCAATAACCATAATCGGTATTTCGCAAAATTTAACAAGCCGGATCAGCTTTGATTTTTCTGTTTTTTCGGCTAGTTGCCCCGCCATTCCTGAAAATAAAAAAAACGGTAATATAAATAAGCCCGCTGCAAGGTTTGAATACAGCGCACCATCGCCAAGGGTTGCAGCTTGAAACACTAACAATATAAGCACGGATTGCTTATACACATTATCATTCATAGCCGACAAAAACTGCGTTACAAATAGCGGTAAAAAGCGCTTACTGCTGAGTAAACCGCCTTTATTGTCGTGTTTATTATTTTGCATAGTACTCCTTACTAATCAGATAAATTCCTGATGTTTTTATACCAACTTGAGCGATATTTTTAAGGCGCGTGAGCCGTGCAACTATCACGTTATCTAGTTGTTGTTAGTCAATAATTTATAACACAACGTCGCCAAGTTTAACTCATTTATTAATTTAATATGATTACCGGCAAACTCACACACGTTATACGGTAATTAAATAGCAAACACAAAAAAGCCCACATATTTTACTATGTAGGCTTTTAAAACGATTTCAGATAGTTGTGTTAGTCCTGCATAACCGCTCGGCGGCCACTAAATGCATGCATTAACGTTGTGCCATCTACTAAATCAAGCTCGCCACCAACAGGTATACCATGCGCTATACGCGAGGCCCCTACTTTATATTTATGGCAAAGCTGGGCAATATAATGTGCAGTGGTTTCGCCCTCAACCGTGGGGTTGGTAGCTAAAATCACTTCGTTAATACCGCCGTGCGAGAGCTTTTGTTCAAGTATATCAAGGCCTATTTCTTTAGGCCCAATACCGTCAATTGGCGATAAATGCCCCATAAGTACAAAATATAAACCAAGGTATTGGCCTGTTTGCTCTATTGCCAACACATCGGTAGGCGATTCAACAACACACAGCACACCACTGTCTTGGCGTTTTGTACTTAAGCAAATATCACACTGCGCTTGCTCAGTAAAAGTGCGGCACGACTGACAATGCCCAACCGCGCCCATGGCTTTGGTCAATGCGTTACCAAGTTGAGTACCGCCTTTACGATCGCGCTCTAATAAATGAAACGCAATGCGCTGAGCCGATTTAGGACCAATACCCGGTTGGCAACGTAGCGCTTCTATAAGCTGCGTTAAACTATCTGAAAGTTGCATATTTGCTTAAAACGGCATTTTCATACCTGGTGGTAATTGCATACCGCCAGTTACTTTGCCCATACGCTCTTGCGTTTCGTCAGCAACGCGGCGAACAGCATCGTTACATGCTGCAGCAAGTAAATCTTCAATCATGTCTTTGTCGTCTTCCATAAGGCTTTCATCAAGCTCAACACGACGCACGTTATGATTACCAAGCATGGTTACTTTTACAAGGCCTGCGCCGGCTTCGCCAACAACTTCCATTGTCGCGATTTCGTCTTGGGCTTTTTGCATGCGCTCTTGCATTTGCTGCGCTTGCTTCATCATGTTACCCATTCCACCTTTAAACATAATTTTCTCTCTTTCTTTTAAACTCTAGTTGTCATGAAGATAAGGGCGATTGTATTTAATTACAATGCCTGAATACTGTTTTCGTCTATTTCGGCGCTAAATAGCTGCTGAAATTGTACTATGTTTTCATCAGATGTGATCACATCTATTGCTTGCTGGTGTCGCCCTGCATCTATTTTTTGCTGAATTAAATAAGGCGAGTCAATCACCCCTTTTGCAAAGTTAATACTCAGCGATACGTTATGCCCGTAAATGCTTGATAACGCCGCATCGAGCTTTTGCCTAAGCATGGGCGTATCTAAGTGTTTTTGCGATTCATCCACGTCAATATGTAAACTGTCGCCTTGCTTGGTAAAAATCGAGTGTAATGCAAATTGGCGCATTCGCCCACCAAGCCCCATACGCTTAATTAAATAAGCCCATTCATCTTGCTGATGCGCAAATTTAATCTCGCTAATTGGGCTTTGAAAATCATCTGGGACCGGTATAGCGGGCTCTTGCTCTATTACCTCAGGCTTTTTTTGCGGATTAATTTGCTCCAGCAGCTCAGGCGCTAAGTTTTCAGTAATTGTTTGATGCTTTTCTTTAAAATCAACCTTACGCGCTGGCTGGCTTTGCGTTACTGGCTCAGCTGGCGTTTGGCTCCCTGTTACTGGGAGCGTTGGCTTTTTTTCGCTATCGCCTTGCGCATGGTCATGCCATGGCGGTGAATCGTTTTGTGACTCACTCGCTTGCAGGCTTGTATTATGTGGCTTTGCTTCGCTGTTAGGCGTAGCTTGGGCAGGCGTTTTTGGTGTTTGCGCTTGCTCAGGGGTATTTACACTCCCCCCTGAAAGCCTGCCTGCCCCCGATATATTTCTATCCCGTAAAATTCGCGCAATTGCTGATTGTGCTTGAGCTTCTTGTTCACGCACACTGCTATCTTTAGCATCGGCGCTTTCAGGCGCGGGTTGTGTGTGTTGCGCTACAGATGCAGGGTTATAACCTTGCTCTACCGCACTGCTCATAACATCATCAAATTGTGCAGCTAAGCTTTGCTCCATATTACTGTGTTGCAGATAAGCATCGTCTTCACTTTGGCGCTCAGCAGCATCGTCACTCTTAGCAATGTGC
>NZ_DCYU01000091.1:0-103189 GCF_002331165.1 Pseudoalteromonas sp. UBA2102 | reverse complement strand
CACCGTTTTTTTTGGCTCAAATTCCTGTGATTTAACTATTTTGCTGGGCACGACTTAGCAATATTATAAAGTGCGTATACTCAATCGATTAATTCACTGAGCTATTTTGTTGCCTTGTGTAATTGATCCACATTGCTTTACCCTTTGTACCTATACCCTCGTAAATAAGAGGCTTTTTACGTATCTGCTATTAAGTTACTCTTCAAAATGATTAACCCTTATTGTAGATTAATAATGCGCTTAAAATAATGTGGCTAAATTGTATGACCCCGGCAATAGAATTACTGAAAAAACAAAATGTGCCTCACGATGTACTTAGTTATCAACACGATGCTAATACAACGCGTTATGGCCAAGAAGCCGTTGAAAAGTTAAACCTTAACAGTGAGCAGGTATTTAAAACCCTCGTGCTTGAAACCAATGAAGGGCAGTTAATTGTTGCCGTTACACCGGTTTCCCAGCAAGTAAATTTAAAGCAATTGGCCAAACTCAGTCACGCTAAAAAGATCGCAATGGCAAGCGCGCCAAAGGTACAAGCCGCTACAGGGTATATTTTGGGAGGGGTTAGCCCGCTAGGGCAAAAAAAGCGCCTAACCACTTATATTCATTCAAGCGCTATAGCCTTTAAAACAGTGTATGTAAGTGCAGGTAAGCGAGGGCTTGAGGTAGCGCTTTCGCCAACCGATTTAAAGGCACAAACGCGTGCCACCTATGGCGATTTTTAAAAGCCTCCACAAAAACCAACACGCCCTATACCATATATTTTAAAGGCGATAATTTGCTGCTTAGGGTATTTTTAACTACAGTCAAAATACCCTTGTACACTATGCATTATGGCAGTATGTATGAATTTTGCTGATGTTAATTTTTTTGCCGTGCTTGTGGCGGCGCTTTCCTCTTTTATGCTTGGCGGTATTTGGTATTCAAACGCTTTTTTTAAAAATGCCTGGTTAGAGTGTACAGGCCTTACGGAGCTTGATTTACAAACAGCAAAACCGGCGTTAATTTTCGGCGGCAGTATGGTACTTGCACTTTTGTCGGCGGTGGTGCTTTCATTATTTTTAGGTAAAGAGGCCGGAATGGGAGAGGGTGCCTTTACAGGTTTTGCCATCGGTTTGTTTTGGGTAGGTAGCTCGCTGGGCCTCAGTTACATTTATGAGCAGCGGCCAATCAAGTTATTTATAATTAATGCAGGGTATTACACATTACAATTTACATTAATGGGTTTTATTATAGGTGTATGGCCCTAAGTACGCTAGATAAGGCGCCACCTTTAAGCTAAGCGCTAAAATACAATAAAGATAATTATGAAAATATTAGTCGTTGATGATATGCCACTTATGCGCCACGTATTAATTAATATGTTAAGGCAGCTTGATTACAAAAATGTTGTGGAGGCAACTGACGGCCAACAGGCGTTAAAAATACTGCGTCAGCAAAAGTTTGATTTAGTAATAACCGACCTACACATGCCTAAAGTAGACGGTGTAAACTTGCTCGATAACATACGCCACGACCAATCCTTAGTCGATTTACCTGTTATTATGGTCACCTGCGAAGATAACGCTGATACAGTAAAACAAGTTATCAAAGCAAAAGTGTCGGGGTTTATTATTAAACCATTTAATATGAATGTGTTATCAGCGCAATTAAACCGTTTGTTTTTTAGAGATTAGCGAAACGCTTTTATGGCGTTTTATATCGTACCTATTATTTAATCCCCTGCGTTTTTCTTCACCGCTTATTAGGCAGTTTGCCTAGCTTCTGTAACGTTTTTATTTATTAACTGCTAAAATGCCTGCTTTGTATCTACGTAGATATGTTAAGGAGTGTATGGCTAAGCCAAATAAAAAAGGGCCGACTAAAACAGTCGATATTTTTTGCTCTGCTTGCAAAGCGGCGCTGTTTAAATATAGGAAAGGTGGCAAAGGCGCTTTAGTAAAGTGTTTTATAGAGCGAATAACCCAAGATTACACAACTACACCGTGTATTTGCCCCCAATGCGAGCGCCCATTTGCGCGCCCAGCAATCATACGCGGTACGCCAGCTTATAAAATAATTGGCGGTAAGGTTACCTTTAAATAACCCAATACGTTTAAAAATGTAATAACTACAAAAGCTTAGATTTGCTGATTAGTAAGGCGGACAATTGACCTTGAACCAATAAACAAGCCTGATATACTCGCCCGGTTTTGCTGTTTCAATGATTGAAAAACACCCTCCCCAAGGATAGGGCCAGTTAGTTGGGTTTTTTAAGCAAAGGATAAACGTGTGATAGCACTGTTATTTGATATTGTAGGTATGGCGGGTACTTTCTTAGTTGTTGGTGCATTCTTTTTATTACAACTTAATAAAGCATCCCCAACGGGGTTATTGTACAACATAATGAATTTAACAGGGGCAATTTTGCTGTTAATAAGTTTGTGTTACAACTTTAACCTTGCAAGCTTTGTAATTGAGATTTTCTGGATTGCAGCTTCACTGATCGGCTTATACAAGTACGCTAAAAATAAGCCTCAATTAGCCACTAACTCGTAATTTTAGTACCGCTAATGATGTTTACTGTTGCGAGTCAGTGCAGACTTGCAGCAGTTTATAAATAAATTAAGATTTATTGTATTTGTTAACACAAAGTTTCTGTTGTTAGCGCCCATAACCCGTTAAACTAGCGCCCTTAAATTTTATAGCTATTTTGTTGTGAGCTAGGGCATGTTCTCCTTTTCTAAAAAACTTTTTTTATCTTTTGTTGTACTGATAGTGCTATTGTCGGTCGTGTTTTGCTATGGCCGAACTCATTATTATAATCAGGCCGAGCAAAAAGCAGCCCAGCAAGCAACTCAGTTAAAGCATTATATTGATGCTGAGCTTGCGCGTTTTTCAAAAATTCCTCAGCTTCTTACCTATAACAATGAGGTTATTGATTTTTTAGGTGCGGCGCAAAATAACGAAAAAAAGATTAATAACTACTTAGCTGATATACAACAAGCCAGTGGTGCCTCAGATATTTATATTCTTGATGAACAAGGCGCTGTGATTGCAAGCAGTAACTGGCAGGCCGATCATAACTTTTTAGGCAGCGATCTGTCGTTTAGACCGTATTTTAAGCGCGCATTTGCAGGTGAAAAAGTAGCGTATTTTGCCGTAGGTATGCGTACAAAAGAGCGAGGCATCTATTTTTCACAAGCCATTTATAACAATAATCAAGCGGTAGGGGTTGTTGTTTTAAAAGTTAATGTGAACAAATTTGAAAGTGACCGTGAGCTTTTAAATACCGCCAAAGGCAGCCACTTTTATGTGCAGCTAGAAGATAGTGTGATTGCTATTTCAGATATGGAAAATTGGCGCCTGAATACGTTTTCTACACTCGATATTACTCATCGTCGAGACATCGCTCAGCGTCGTGCGTATTTAGATTATCAACCTAAGCTGATTGCCCATTCAAATTACACATCACAAAGGTTACTGTTTAGCACAATTGATGAGCATAACTATTTATCGGTAGAGCAAAAATTACGCTTTTTGAACGCATCGGTTACCGTATTAGTAAATGTATCTAATGCTAATATTGCCCAATTACCGGCGTTATTTGGCTTTGTGGTAATTTATGCGCTTATTATTGCCCTAGGGTATGTTGTTTTAAGGCGCTTTGTTGGCGTTAAAAAGCTGGTTTATTCCCATCACAGTGTCAGTCAGGAAATTAGTGCACGTACTAATGCTTTTAAAGCACAGCAAGATGCGCTTGTACAATCAACTAAGCTTGCAACAATTGGCCAGCTTAGCATGGGCTTTAACCACGAAATTAATCACCCGCTTAATACCATTAATACTTACTTAGCCAGTGCTAAACGCTTGCTAGCTAAAGGAAAGTTTGAAGCCCTAAACGAAAATTTACAGTTTGTTGAAGCCTTAGTAGCAAGAGTGCATAAGATAGTTGCACAGCTAAATTATTTTTCTGATTCTGCAAAAACGATTATTAGCGAAGTGCCATTAAGTGAATCAGTAGCCAAGGCACTTGAGATTAATAAAAACCAGCTAAAGCAGGACAATATAAGTGTTTTACCGCCTAAAATTGACAGCCAATTAAACGTGTTAGCAGATAAAGCGGCCCTTGAAGAAGTGTTAGTTAACTTAATATCGAATGCCAGCCAAGCAATGCAAGGGTGTATTACTCGCGAGCTGAGTATCAGTGCCAATTATCTAAATAATAGTGTGCAACTATGTATTGAAGATACCGGTCCGGGTATAGAAGTGCACGATATAGACACTATTTTTGAGCCTTTTTACAGTACTAAATCGGTTGATGGGCTAGGGCTTGGCTTGTGTATTTCTAAGCAAATTATTAGCGCGCTTAATGGCACGCTAAGCGCACAGAACCGCGAGCAAGGCGGTGCTAAATTTATTATTACGCTGCCTTGTGAGCCGCTAACGAGCTAAATAAAAGTAATTTAAGGGCTAAATTATTGAGCGAGTAGTGGTTAATTGTGGCTATTTGTTCCTACAAAAGCGGTAATTTTTAGATAGTTAGTGTTATTGCTCGAAAATCAGAACGGCGTTATAGTCGTAGCAAAATGATACACGAGTAGCACCTTTGGATACTGATAGCACACACACACCGTCACTCAGCGATACGTTTAATGAGCTGCAAAATAGCTTTTTAGCCCAGTCGTACCTCCCGATAGATAAGCGTATCGTATTATTAAAAACGTTGCACAAACGCATTGTTAGTAATGAACAAGCGCTTATCGATGCAGCATCAAAAGACTTTGGCTACAGAACCGCGTTCGATACGTTACTTGGCGATATTCTGCCAACGGTTCAGGGCTTAGCGCACATTATTAAAAAATTGCCAAAATGGGCAAAACCCAGTAAGCGCTCAACTAGCTTAAGTTTGTGGCCATCAAAAGTGAGTGTGACTTACCAGCCACTTGGTGTAGTTGGTGTGATTGCACCATGGAATTACCCCATACAATTGGCATTAGTGCCTGTTATTACCGCCATTGCTGCAGGTAATAGAGTTATGCTTAAGCTCAGCGAATTTACCCCGCATACTAATGCAGTCATCGAAAAAATATTTGCAGACGAGCTACAAGCGCACTGTAAAGTGGTGTTAGGGGCAAGCGATGTAGCGAGTGAGTTTTCTGCACTGCCATTTGCACATCTGCTGTTTACTGGCTCAACGTCAGTGGGCAAGCTGGTTATGAAAGCGGCCAGCGAAAATTTAACTCCTGTTACCTTAGAGCTTGGTGGTAAGTCGCCGGTGATCATTACTGAGCAAGCTAATATTAAAAAAGCAGCGCAAACATTACTGTTTGGTAAAATGGCTAATGCGGGGCAAATTTGTGTAGCCCCAGATTATGTATTTGTGCCTAAGGCCCTTGAGCATCAGCTGGTGCAGCAATTGTGCGAGCTTTATAAAAAGCACTTTAAAGACGGGGTTGAAGGCAAAAACTTAACGTCAATTATTAGCGATGCGCATTACACTCGCTTAGAAGGGTATTTAACACAAGCACAGCAGTTAGGTGCGCAAGTTATTAAGCCGCTAGATCAAAACCAGCAAGACAAACAAAAGCATAGAATGGGTTTGCATATTGTTACCGCACCTAGCGATGATATGACGCTAATGCAAGATGAGTTATTTGGCCCCATTTTGCCTATTAAAACCTACGAAAAGCTCGCTGAGGCAATTAGCTACATAAAAGCGCATAATCACCCTTTAGCGCTATATATTTTAGGCCAAGATAAGCACGCTCAAGATTACATAATGGAGCAAACATTAAGTGGTACAGTTGCTGTAAACGATGCCTTAGTGCAGGTGACAGCAGACGATGTGCCATTTGGTGGCGTTGGGCATTCTGGAATGGGGCATTATCATGGTACAGAAGGGTTTTTAACCTTTAGTCATGCAAAAAACACCTTGGTGTCTAGCTCGTTTAACCCGCGTACCGCGCTTTTACTCAAACAGAGCAACCTTATTATTAAGTTGCTTAAATTTTTATATATTAAGTAAATTGATATAAAAAAGGGCTAATGCGAGATGCATTTGCCCTTGTGAAACGCTCAGGTTTAGCTAGGCGAAAATTAAAATAAGCGACCTTCACCGGCGTACGTGCCTGCGAGTATTTTTTCGTAGATTTTGTCGGCTTTTTCTTTTGCTTCTTCTATTTCTTTAGGTAGCATTTTACGCTCATCTAGCTTACGGCTATGGCTTGCTTGCATGTTGCCGTTGTATTCTGCAATGGTGTTCCACACATACGACTTCTCTAAGTCTTTTGGCATGCCTAGGCCTTCAAAATACATGAGCGCCAGATTAAATTGCGCCAGTGAGTAGTTATTAGCAGCGGCTTTTTCGTACCACGTTCTGGCTTGTTTATAATCGCGCGTTACGCCCTCGCCATTTGCATACATAACACCTAAATTAAATTGTGCGGCGGGGAGGTTTTTTTTCGCTGCTTTTTCAAATAACGTAACCGCCATTTGCTTATCAAGCTTTACGCCTTTGCCTTCATCGTATAAAACCGCTAGCGCAAACATTGAGTCAGCGTGATTTTTTTTAACGCCTTCTTTATAAAGCTCTGCCGCTTTAAAGTAGTCGCGTGTAACACCATAGCCGCCCTCGTAAAGCTTACCTAGTTCGTAAATACCAGGGGCAAAGCCTTTATCAGCTAAATATTCAAATTCTTTTAGTGCCGTCGCAAACTCGCCTTCGTTGGCAGCTCTTATACCGTCTTCAAGAGTTGCATGTGCAAATGGGCTTGAAAGCAAAACGCCAGTGAGTATTAATGCTTTTAAATTAAACTGTGACATAGCCATGTCTCCAATAGGTAATAGTTGCAATGTGTATGTATAAAAACCTGTTTTATTGCAACACTTTGTACTTACTATTTAATAGCCACGTATAAAATGGTGCAAGTGCTTGGAGTTAAGTGAAATACTAACGCTTTGGTGATTATATGCTCGTTTAACACTTAGCCAAGCTGTTGTGGTAATTATAGCTTAAATAAGCAATTATATTGCTAATAATGCGCTGCTTATAAGCGTAAGATACAGATATTACAGAAAATTTAAAGCAGTAAAAAAGCGCAAGCCAAGGCCTGCGCTTTTAATGTCATATTAACCGTCACTAATATGAGCAATGTAGCAAGTAGAGATGAACTTTTATGCTATTACTTGGGTCGAGTAAATAATAGCCATTAAGCAGTCACGCGCTTAAAACAAAATGTCAGCATCCATGCTGTATTTCTTCCTTGGGCACTGAGGTCGTTACACTTTATTTATGCGATTAATTATTATTTAGATTTGACGGAGTGTCAACAGTAAATAATAATTATTATCAATTAAAATAAATTAACATCTTTGCGTATTATGTGAGAGTTTGAGAGAAAGCGTTAGTTGAGGATTTCATGTTTAAAATAAAAAATATAAAAGTTTCGCGCGTAGCCATTGCGCTCAGTCTGCTCTTTTTGTGTAGTTGTTCGGCTTCGTTTACTTATAATAACTTAACGTGGCTTTCGTCGTTTTGGGTAGATGACTACATTGACCTAAATAAGCAGCAAAACAAGCAACTAAAAAGTATTATTAACACAACCCAGCAGTGGCACCGCACCACGCAATTACCCGCCTACAAGCAAGATATCCTAAATTTAAAAGTGTTATTTAATCAGCAGTTAGACTATCAGCAACTAAAGTCGCAAGTGGTATTGGCCAGAGCTCATTTTCAAAACATTCTTGAACACGCGCATATACCGCTCGCGCAGTTAGGGCTTACGCTTACTTATACGCAGCGCGAAGAGCTTATTGCTAATATCCAAACGCAAATTAACGAAGAATACGAAGAGTTTACTGAATTAACAGCGCAGGAGCGCAAAAGCGAGCGCCTAGAAAGGCAGCTCGATTACTACAAGCAATGGCTAGGAAAGTTAACCCCTGTGCAAACGCAGCTTATTACCCAAGCTAACAATGCTCATTATGACTCTTCATTGCTTTGGCATCAGTACAAGCAAACGCGTTTAAATGCAGCGCAGCAAGTACTTTTAAATAAAGCGCTCAGTGAGGCTGAATTTGTAAAACAATTAAGCTATGTAATTACACAGCGAGAAGCGTATATGAGCGAAGAACTATTAGCCAGTAATGATGCAAACTTAGCGCTCTATGTAAACCTACTTATTGAGCTAAATACCACATTGAGTGAGCAGCAACGCGAGAGTGTAAATAATGAGTTTGATGAGCTGATTAATACGCTCACCGATTTAATTGAAGATTAATGCTTATTTAAGCTAAGGCTCACATTAGCCAAAAAGCTAACGTATTGTTTGCTAATTAAGCATGTGTAACTTTTTATAAATTTTACGCTTATTAAGGAAGTTAGCGCGAGGCGTACTTCGGTGGATGAATTTACAACAGGGCGTTTGGTTTTTAGTCAGGGCAAAGCCTTTGAAGGCGATTTAATTGCACCTAGAGTGAAAAATTTCAATCCACACAGGTCACCTCGCCCTCGATAAATGCTAAGATAATATTTCATATTTAATAACGTCCTATCTGATCGATTTTAAAATATATCACGTACGCTTCTCACTTATTTGTTGCTTGATCATCCTCGTTATATCTAACAAATGAAGCAAAGCGACACCATGGTGATAATTAAAACGCGCGCATATT
The DNA here is from genome assembly GCF_002331165.1 of Pseudoalteromonas sp. UBA2102. Lineage (NCBI taxonomy): Bacteria > Pseudomonadati > Pseudomonadota > Gammaproteobacteria > Alteromonadales > Pseudoalteromonadaceae > Pseudoalteromonas > Pseudoalteromonas sp. UBA2102. The sequence goes on along the minus strand of NZ_DCYU01000091.1, from coordinate 94,534 downwards.
AAGGTTTGTAATGGCTGCAGTTTATGGTTACTGATTTAAAAGGAATGCTCAATACGTGGTATCCGCTTCGTGATGAACAACAATGGGTGCTCGCAACCTTGTACCAAATTGAAGGGTCTAGCTATCGAAAATTGGGCGCGATGATGCTTATTTCAAGCCTTGGCCAGCGCTTAGGCATGCTTTCGGGTGGCTGTTTAGAGGCTGATATTCAGCGCCACGCTAAACAGGTTATGACCTCATTACATTCTAGAACTATTACCTACGATGCAACCGATGAAGACGACTTAACATTTCAGCTAGGAATTGGCTGTGGTGGTGTGGTGCATATTATTTTGCAAAGCGTTAATAGTGAAAATGAATACTTACAACTAGATAGCATGTTTAATGCGCTTAAAAATAAGCAATCGGGGCACTACACACAGCAAATTAAACCTTTAGTGGCAAAGGGGTCTGGCGTTTTTAAAACCGTGGCGCAGCAACATAACTTATCTTTAAACCGCAAAGCAACGCTTTTAGAGCAAGATAAAGTCCAACGTTTAAAAGTGGCTATTTACCCCAGCGCACATTTATTAATTGTTGGCGGTGGCGCTGATGCGATACCAGTATACGCGTTTGCTAAACAACTCGGGTGGATGGTAAGTGTATGGGATAGCCGAGCTGCAAATGCTAAAAGAGACTACTTTAAGCAGGCCGATAATATTTTGCGTTGCCCAGCTGCGCAGCTTAAACAATTTTGCGAACAGCACAAAGTGGATGCCGCTGTTTTAATGGCCCACAGTGTAGAGCTTGACTCACAGGCGTTAGCCGCACTTGAGCAAAGCCAACTAAAGTACATGGGATTACTGGGGCCTGCACATCGCCGAGCGCAAGTGTTTGAGCATGCAAATACAACGGTAAATAAGGTAGTAGCGCCTGTATTTGGTCCTGTTGGGCTTAATTTGGGCGGCGACTCGCCAGAGAGCATAGCTTTGTCGCTCATTAGCGAAATTCATGCGGTATTTGCTAATAAAGATGCTACATCGTTAAGTAATTGGGGCAACTAAGGTGCGCATAGCAAAGGTTATTTTAGCCGCTGGGCAATCGTCGCGCTTTAACGGCTGTAAGCTTATAGCCGATGTAGGTAATAAACCAATGATTTGCCGCGCCGTAGATACCTTACAAGGTGATGACACATTACCCATATACGTTATTAGCGGTGCTTGGTATGCGCAAATTGAACACGCGTTACGTGGCTATAACAATGTTGAAATACTGCATAACCCACACTGGCAAATAGGCTTAGGAAAATCCATTGCGCTGGCAACACACACTATAAGTAAGGCGCACTCATTAGAGGGGATTTTATTTATGCTGGCGGATCAGGTTGAGCTTAGTGCTACACACATAAATACTTTAATTACTCATTTTAACAACAACCCGTCGCGCTGGTGCGCTGATTATGGCGAGCGCCTTGGCGTACCTGCTGTATTTCCTGCCTGTGATTTTAAAACACTCGCAGCGCTAAATTGCGATAAAGGCGCTCAACATTTACTGCGCGATACACAGGTTGACGTTAATACCATTTTACTTAAGCAGGCAAGCACAGATATCGACACTCAACAGCAATTAAAGCAGTTTATTAATAATAACAACAACCTAACTGTAAGCGAATAAACAAAAAAATATAGCCTAAACTTTAGGTTAAACGTTCAAAACGAGATTAAATTTTTAACAGTTGTGCCAGCGCGCATTTTAAATGTGCGCTGCAATGCAAAGCGTAATAGTTTCAACGTACGGTGGTATAAAAAGTAACGTGTATGGGTCATACGTTACTTTAATTTTATTTAGGCTTAATCAAGGGGCAAGCTATGGTGACGTTTACAGTTAATGGCAAAGAGGTTAAATCGCAAGCAAGTGCAGATACACCTTTGCTGTGGGTTATTCGCGATGAAATAGGGTTAAAAGGAACTAAGTTTGGTTGTGGTATTGCTATGTGCGGTGCATGTACAGTGCATCTAGATGGACAAGCAACCCGCTCGTGTGTATTACCCGTGGGCGCAGTGGCAGGAAAAAACATTACGACCATTGAAGGGCTTAACAACGCGCATCCGCTGCAAAAAGCGTGGGTCGATGAGCAAGTGCCTCAGTGCGGTTACTGCCAATCGGGGCAAATTATGCAAGCTGCTACGTTATTAGCAGACAATCCAAATCCAACAGATCAAGAAATAGTAAATCATATGAATGGCAACTACTGCCGCTGTATGGCGTACAAACGTATTAAATCGGCTATACAACGTGCAGCTGATGAATCGCAAAGTGCAGTACAAATGTTTAACCCCAAAGAGCTAGACGTGTAACTGGAGCCGACAATGAAAAAACTATTTCAAAAAAATACCGAAACCGTAGACTTAAACCGTCGCTCTTTTATGATTAGTACAGCAACTGCTGGCCTGGTTATGGCATTTGCTCCGGCTTTATTTTCAGGTGAACTTAGCGCCAAAGAGTCGATTGCACAACAATCGTTTTCACCCACAATTTGGTGGACTATGAACCAGCAAGGTGAAGTAGTCGTTAGTATTGCCAAAGCTGAAATGGGCCAACACGTAGGCACCGCCTTAGCGCGTATTGTGGCAGATGAGCTTGAGTGCGACTGGGATAAAGTATCAATCACGTATGTAGATACTCACGAAAAGTGGGGCTACATGGTTACAGGTGGCTCGTGGTCGGTGTTTCAAAGCTTTAAGCCGCTTTCACAAGCTGGCGCTGCGGGGCGTATAGCCCTTATAGACGCTGGAGCTAGTATGCTGGGGGTTAAGCCTGAGCAGTGCCACGCCAGAAAAGGGCGCATAATTGCAGGCGATAAATCGCTCAGTTATGCCGATATTGTTAAAAATGGTGAGTTTAACCGTACCTTTAGCAGTGAAGAAGTTGCAAAACTGCCGTTAAAGCCTGCCAATAAACGCCACTTAACGGGTTTAAAACAAGACTTTAAAGCGCTTGATATTCCGGCAAAAACAAATGGTAGTGCCGTATACGGTATAGATGTAGAGCTGGAAGGCATGGTGTATGCGCGCCCTGTGATCCCACCAACACGCTATGGTAGTGAAGTGACAAAGGTGGACGATAGCGCTGCAAAAGCAATAAAAGGCTATAAAGGGTTTGAGATTTTAAACGACCCGAGTAATACCGTACAAGGCTGGGTGGTGGTTTTAGCTGACAATTACCCCAGTGCTATTAAAGCGGTAGATGCGCTAAAAGTAACTTATAAAAAAGGGCAAACAGCTAATGTTACAGAGGCCGATATTCAATCCCTGGGCGAAAAATTATGTAACGATAGCAACGCTGGCACCTTATTTGTTAATGAAGGTGATACCACTAAAATGCAGGCTGAGGCAACGCAGTCGCTTGAGTCACTGTACACCACAGCAACAGCAAGCCATTATCAATTAGAGCCGCTGAACGCGGTGGCAGAGTTTAAACAAGACAAGTGGATTATCCACACCGGTAATCAGTGGCAGTCTTTAACATTACCTGCATTGGCCAAGGCGTTAGAGGTTGAACAAAATAACGTTATTATTCGCCCTTATTATTTAGGCGGTGGATTTGGGCGTCGTTTATTTGGTGATTGGACTGTGCCTGCAGCATTAACAGCCAAAGCAATTGGCAAACCTGTAAAACTGGTATTTACGCGCGCAGACGATAGCTTATTTGATCAATCACGCTCTGCCTCTACAGCTAAATTAACAGCTTCGTTTAATGAAAATGGCGAGCTCAGTGCAATGGAGCATGCTTTTGCAGCAGGTTGGCCAACAAAAGCAATGGCACCTGGCTTTTTATCACCAGGGGTTGATGGCAAAGGTAAGTTTGATGCATTTTCAGCCTCTGGAGCCGATCACTGGTACAGCATGGATAACCACCGTGCCCGGGCAATTAATAACGAATTAGCGCAAAGTACATTTACCCCAGGCTGGCTTCGCTCGGTAGGCCCTGGCTGGATAGCATGGAGCTTAGAGTCTTTTATCGACGAAATAGCGCACAAACAAGGGATTGATCCGGTTGAGTTTCGTTTATCAATGCTCGATGGCAAAGGTAAACAAGCAGGTAAAGCTCCTGAAAGCGTAGGCGGAGCGCTGCGCTTAAATGCGGTACTTAAAAAAGTGTCAGCGAAGGTCGCAAATGTTAAGCTGGGTGAAAATGAAGGCATTGGTTTTTCAGTAAGTTCAGGGCAAGAGCGTAATATGCCAGCGTGGATTGCCACAGCAGCCCATGTGCACGTAAATAAAAGCGATGGCAAAATTACGCTTAAAAAGCTTTACGCCGTGGTAGATGCAGGTTTAATTGTTCACCCCGATGGTGCACTAGCCCAGCTTGAAGGTTCGTTATTGTGGGGCACAAGCCTTGCGTTACATGAATCAAATAATTACCAAAACGGACAAGTAGCAGCCACTAACTTTAACACTTACTTACCACTTAGAATGCAAGATGTGCCCGATATGGACATAGAGTTTGTACAAAGTGATGAGTTTCCAATGGGCTTAGGTGAGCCTGGAGTAATTGGCGTTGCGCCAGCTATTGGAAATGCGGTATTTAATGCAGTTGGTGTGCGGTTACGTAATTTACCTATGAAACCCAATGAGCTTAAAGCAGGTCTTTCGGCCTAGTTAAGCGCTAACAAAGCGCGTAGGGCACAGGCTTTACGCGCTTTGAACTTAGCGATGAATTATTAAAATGTTAAAGGCTTTTTTATGCTAGTCGACCCAGCAGGGCGAAAATTTAGTTATCTACGTTTATCTATTACTGATGTATGTAATTTTAAGTGTGTGTATTGCTTACCGGATGGTTATCAATGCGATCACGACCGAGACTTTCTTTCACTTAACGAAATTAGCAATACAGTAAACGCCTTTGCTCATCATGGCATATCAAAGTTACGCATTACTGGCGGTGAGCCAACCCTCAGAAAAGATTTTATAGATGTAATTCGTGCGGCAAAAGACACCCAAGGTATTACCAAAATAGCCGCCACTACAAATGGTTACTCAATGCATAAACATGTTAAAGATTGGGCACACGCAGGGCTCAATGCAATAAATGTTAGCATCGACAGCCTAGACCCACGTATGTTTAATACCATTACCGGCAACGATAAGTTTGCCACGGTTATGAAAGGCATAGACACGGCCCTAGAGAGCGGCTTAGATTCAGTAAAAATAAATAGCGTACTAATGAAACAGTACAATGGTCGTGCCCTTGAACCTTTTTTAGCCTATTTAAAGCACAGACCCGTAACGATGCGTTTTATTGAGTTAATGCAAACAAACGACAATAAAGCATTTTTTGATGCTAACCATATATCGGGGCAATCCATAAAAGAGCAGTTGCTTCGCGCTGGTTGGCAACCCATTATACGCGATGTAACAGCGGGGCCTGCGCAAGAGTTTTACCACCCTGATTATTTAGGCAAAATAGGGTTAATAATGCCTTACAGTAATGACTTTTGTGCTACCTGCAACAGGTTAAGAATTTCATCACTGGGGAAACTGCATTTATGTTTGTTTTCTGAGCAGGGTATATCTCTTAGAGAATACATGAGTGATAACACTAATCAGGCATTAATTGATCAGTTAGCGCGTTACATAAAAACAAAAAAACCAACGCACTTATTGCACCAAGGTAACACCGGGGTCACTACAAACTTATCTATGTTAGGCGGGTAAAGGCGTAAGTGTAGTGTAATTCGCTACTGAGTTTACTGTTTTCGCTACACAGTTTGATAAAATGACTGTTTTTACCTGTTTAGCTACTTGTTATATTTAATTTTAAGGTTACACTGAATTTTTTATTATTTTAAGTTTTTTGAATGGATATAGCAGCACTTAGTAGTACTAAATCATTAAGAAGAAACGTTCTGAAGTGGATGTGCTTGTGCTTTGGTTTTGTCTCACTGTTTTTTGCTGCGTTTAATATTTTTTTAAATAACTTTGCGTTATTAGGCTATTTAGAAATAGCGCTCACTGTATTTTGTGCTTACACCTACTATCGCTTAAACACGCATGCGCTAGAGGTATGGCAATCTGTAGTTATGTGCATATTTGTCACCTTTGTTATTGTATTAGGTAACTATTTAGCTAAACCAATAAATGGTTTGTATGTGTGGTCGTTTGCGTTACCTGTGTTGTATTACCTACTGTTAGGTAAGCGCTATGGCATTGTATTATCGACTTTGTTGTTTGTACTCCAGGGAGCCATATTATTAACCAAAGCATCGCAACTTCCTCTAACAACGCTTAACTTCAGTTTAAATCTTGCCTTTGTTTATATCAGCATTTGGGCCATTTCTCATGTATTTGAAGGCAGCCGCGCTTTATCGTCTAAACGGCTGAAAAATCTGGCCTTGTTAGACCCACTTACTGGGGCTGCAAACCGTTTATCAATGAACCATTACTTTGCAGTAGAGCTTAAAGATAAGTCGCAACTTTATTTGTTTTTACTCGACCTAGACTTTTTTAAACAGGTTAACGACACCCATGGCCACGCAGTAGGGGATAAAGTGCTGATTGAAGTCGCCACTTTATTAAGGGTTGTATTGGCAAAAGGGTATGTATTTAGAGTAGGCGGGGAAGAGTTTGCTTTACTACATTCTTTTGCGTCACAAAGTGATGCATTGGCAATGGCCGAAACCATAAGAGAAAAACTCAACAATACGGCATTTGAGATTGATGGGCTAAAAATAAATGTAACTGCCAGTATAGGCGTTGTTAAGTATCGCCAAGGCGACACGCTTGAAAAGTTTGTAATTAAAGCAGATAAACAACTCTATAAAGCAAAAGAATATGGCCGCAATAAAGTGTACTTTCAAGCAAATGCCAACCTGATTGAAAAGCCCCAAATAGCCTAATTATGAGGCTAGTACATTTGCTCAAAATTTGGGATGTTGTTTTCCCAAATTGGTTTGTCTTTACCTAGGTATTCTCTCACTGCATCAAAAAATAAACGTGTTCTTACCGGTAAGTCTCTGTGTGGGTACACCGCATACATATGGCTAAACTCTTTTAACTTAACATCCGTTAAAATGGGCACCAATTGACCTTGTGTAATTTCTTTATCGATAATAAATGCTGGCGCAACAAAGTAGGTAGTCCCTGAAATAGCTTTCATTAGCAGTACTTCAGCGTCGTTTGCTCTGTACACGCTTTTTATTTTTAGCTCGCACGGCTCACCTTTACTATCGTAGTAATCTATGGTTTCTACGCGCATAGCGTTACTTGCATAACTTGCAGCGGGTAACTGCACCAGCTCTTCTATGGTTTGTGGCATACCATAGGTTTTTATAAATTCAGGGGCGGCTACAATAAGCAGCCTGTTACGGGCAATTTTACGGGCAATTAATGAGGAGTCTTTAGGCTCACCAATTCTAAATGCTAAATCAAAACCTTCAGATACAATATCAACTAGCCTATCGTCGAGGCGCAGCTCTACTTCTACTTGTGGAAAACGTTTTTGAAAGTCGTTAAGCACAGGTTGTAAATAACGCCGACCAATTAATGTTGACGAGGTAACCTTTAACACACCGCGTGGCTCTAAGTGGTAGTTTTCGGCCATACGTACGGTTTCACCAAGTAGCTCTCTTAGCTCTGACGCTTTTTTAATCATTTCTGCGCCCGCCGCCGTTAACGAAAACGAACGGGTGGTGCGGTTTAATAACCTAACGCCTAGCTCGTCCTCTAATCGACTGATTTGTTTAGATATAACAGAGCGGTCTATGTTTCTTATTTCTGCAGCTTTGGCAAAAGAGCCTTGTTCTACCACTTCAAGCAGCATTAAAAGCCGGCTTGTTGTATCCATTATGAACACCCAATAAATGCTATTGATGCCATTTTGGCATTAATGAATTTATAAATCTATAGTTTTTGTCCGCAAGTATAGTCCGTAACATGCCAGGTAAATAAATAAAGGAGCGTCTTCATGAATAAACATTTAATTGCTGCTGCATTAGCTGCGGCAACTCTATCCTTAGCGGGCTGTGCCGATGAGAGCGCACCAAATGCGCAGCAACAACAATTACAACCTATCGATGTAGCACACGTTTTAATTAAACCAGTACAAAGCTGGCACACTTACACCACGCGTTTAGAATCGCCGCAAGAAGTTGCGCTGATGCCGCGTGTATCTGGGGTGATTGATAGCATTGAATTTAAAGAAGGTGATGTTGTTAAGCAAGGCGATGTGTTGTTTCAACTTGACGAGCGCCCTTTTGCAGCAGTTGTAGCAAGCCTAGAAGCGCAAATACACAGCGCAGAAGCTGCACTTGAACAAGCTAAAAGTGAAGACAAACGAGCAGTGCGCTTATTAGAGCGTAAAGCTATTTCAACAGAACAAGCACAGGCGCGTACCTCAACGCTTCGCCAGCGCGAAGCACAACTGGCAGCGCTGCAAGCACAGCTTACTTCTGCAAAGCTCGATTTAGAATTTACATCAGTGGTTTCGCCGATTGATGGTGTTATCTCACGCGCAAATATTACCAAAGGTAATAACGTATTAGCGGGTCAAAGTGTATTAACATCAATAGTTTCTAATAAAGCGATGTATGCCTACTTTGATGTTGATGAGCGTACTTGGAATAGCGCCTTTAACGATGTAACCGCGCAAAGCCGCCAAACAGTTGTTATGCAAAAAGTAGGGCAAAAAGAGTTTGCTTACCAAGGCTATATTAATTTTATTGATAACCAAATTAATTCAGCAACGGGTACTTTACGTGTACGTGCGGTATTTGAACAAGATAACAACCAACTACGTGCAGGTTCTTTTGCTCGCGTTAAATTGGCAGCAAACGAAGTGAGCGAAAAAGTAATTATTCCTGAGCGTGCTATTGGTACCGATTTAAAAAATCGCTTTGTGTTAACCGTAGGCGAAAACAACGTGCTTGAATACAAATTAATAGAAGTAGGCGAGCGCTATGGTGCGTTACGCGCTGTTACTGCTGGCCTAAACGAAGGCGATATTATTGCAGTAAATGGCCCTGCACGTGTAGGCCCAGGTATGCCAATTTCGCCAAATACAGTGACAATTGATACAAGCGGCGTGGCTTTTACATTGTCAAACGACAACGCGCAGCTAATGGCTAAGCAATAAGGTTTATTGATGAAATTTTCACACTTTTTTATTCAGCGACCAATATTTGCAGCCATGCTGTCGTTGGTTATTTTAATTGCTGGTGGTATTTCACTGTTTCAACTTCCTGTAAGTGAATACCCAGAAGTTGTGCCACCTACTGTTGTGGTAACAGCAAATTACCCAGGTGCTAACCCAACCGTTATTGCGCAAACTGTGGCAACGCCCCTTGAGCAAGAAATTAACGGCACCGAAAACATGCTGTATATGTTTTCTCAAGGCACCAGCGATGGCCGTATGACACTTACGGTAACGTTTGCACTAGGCACCGACCTAGATCGTGCACAAGTACAAGTACAAAACCGTGTAAACAGTGCATTACCACGTTTGCCCGAAGAGGTGCAGCGCTTAGGTGTAGTAGCCGAAAAATCATCACCCGATTTAACCATGGTGGTGCATTTATACTCGCCTGAAAACAGCCACGACACAGCGTATTTATCTAACTATGCCGACATTCATATTAAAGATGAAATTGCCCGTTTACCGGGTGTAGGTGATATTCGTTTATTTGGCGGTGGTAAGTACTCTATGCGTGTGTGGTTAAACCCAGATGCATTAGCAGCCCGTGAGCTTACAGCCACCGATGTTGTGGCTGCTTTGCGCTCGCAAAATCAGCAAGTTGCAGCGGGTAGCTTAGGTGCACAGCCAATTTCTAACGATAGCCAATTTCAAATTTTGTTAAACGTAAAAGGGCGTTTAAACAGTGTTGAAGAGTTTGAAAAGGTCATTATTAAAGTGGGCGAACAGGGGCAATTAACGCGTTTGTCTGATGTAGCCCGTGTTGATTTAGGCCAAGATACCTATGCACTTCGTGCAGAGCTTGATAACCAGCCAGCACTTGCAATGCCAGTGTTTCAGCGCCCAGGTTCAAATGCAATTGAGCTATCTGATCAAGTACGCGAAACCATGGCTCGTTTATCACAAGATTTTCCGGCAGGGGTTGAGTACGACATTGTTTACGACCCCACTGTGTTTGTACGTGGTTCAATAGATGCGGTTATAGCAACGCTACTTGAAGCCATTGTATTAGTTGTAATAGTGGTTATTGTATTTTTACAAACGTGGCGCGCGTCTATTATTCCATTGATTGCGGTGCCAATTTCGTTAATTGGTACGTTTGCTGTAATGCAATGGCTAGGCGTGTCTATTAATACACTTTCGCTGTTTGGCTTGGTACTGGCAATCGGTATTGTAGTTGATGATGCGATAGTTGTTGTTGAAAACGTAGAGCGAAATATAGAACAAGGGCTTTCGCCTTTAGAGGCAACACGTGTTGCTATGAGCGAAGTAACCGGGCCAATTATTGCGATAGCGTTAGTGCTGTGTGCGGTATTTATTCCTACTGCATTTATTACCGGTTTATCGGGTCAGTTTTATAAGCAATTTGCACTAACAATTACTATTTCGACTGTTATTTCGGCGTTTAACTCCTTAACCCTATCGCCTGCGCTATCGGCATTATTATTAAAATCGCACGATGCAAAACCAGATGCATTCACGCGTTTACTTAATAAACTGTTTGGTGCGTGGTTATTTAAACCGTTTAACCGCGTGTTTGACCGTGGTGCTAAAGGCTACGAAAAGCTGGTACAAAAGCTTATACGTATGAGCGTTATTGTTATGGTGGCCTATGTTGCGCTGGTGGGCGGTACAATTAAATTGTTTGATACCGTACCTGGTGGCTTTATTCCACAGCAAGATAAGCAATATTTAGTTGCGATTGCGCAACTGCCAGATGCAGCCAGTTTAGACCGTACCGAAGATGTGCTCTCGCAAATGCAAAAAATAGCATTAGAAGTACCAGGCGTTGCACACACCGTGGCGTTTCCAGGCTTATCGGTAAACGGTTTTACTAACAGCCCAAATAGCGGCATTGTATTTACGCCACTTGAGAGCTTTGATAAACGCACCGACCCTAGTCAATCAGCGATGGCAATTGCCGCGCAGTTAAATCAGCGTTTTGCAGCTATTGATGAAGCGTTTGTGGCTGTATTTCCGCCGCCGCCAATTCAAGGCTTAGGCACAACAGGTGGCTTTAAGCTGCAAATTGAAGATAGAGCAAATAAAGGCTTTGATGCACTATTTAATAGTTTGCAAACCATTATTGGTAACGCGCAGCAAGACCCCGCGTTAATGGGCTTATATTCAAGCTTTCGCATTCAAGTACCACAAATGGATATTGATATAGACCGCGAGCAAGCGCTTATTCAAGGTATTCCTCTTGATGAAGTATTTGACGCATTGCAAATATATTTAGGCTCTGTGTATGTGAATGACTTTAATATGTTTGGTCGTACTTATCAGGTTAATGCGCAAGCTGATGCTGATTTTCGTCTTGACCCTGAGCAAATCCTTAACCTAAAAGTACGTAACAGTGCAGGAAATATGGTGCCGCTTGGCTCGGTACTTACAGTTACACCAACAATAGGGCCTGACCGTGTAATGCATTACAACGGTTACCCAAGTGCAGAACTAAACGGCAGTCCAGCCCCCGGTTATAGCTCTGATCAGGCACAAACTGCTATTGAAACAATATTAGCCGACAACCTGCCAACAGGTATTGAGTACGAGTGGACAGAAGTAACGTACCAACAAGTACTTGCAGGTAACACCATGGTTTATGTATTCCCATTAGTTGTGTTGCTTGTATTTATGGTGCTTGCTGCGCAGTACGAAAGTTTACGTTTGCCACTGGCCATAATATTAATTGTACCGATGACTATTTTCTCAGCACTATTAGGTGTGTGGTTTGTAGGCTCAGACAATAATATATTTACTCAAATTGCATTAATTGTACTGGTGGCACTCGCCTCTAAAAACGCCATATTAATGGTAGAATTTGCCCGCGACCAACACGGCGGTGGGTTAACGCACTTTGAGGCAATATTAGCGGCGTGTCGTATGCGTTTACGCCCAATATTAATGACCTCAATTGCCTTTACAGCTGGGGTTGTACCTTTGGTACTTGCAACCGGTGCAGGCGCCGAAATGCGCCACGCAATGGGTAACGCGGTGTTTGCAGGCATGATAGGGGTAACGGTGTTTGGCTTATTATTTACACCTGTGTTTTACATGTTAGTTGTGAAAAAGCAGCAAGAAGCAAAGGGGTTATCGCATGACTAATTTAATCGCTAAACCTATCAAAACGCGCTTAACGTTAAGTGCTGTGTTAGTGGCTGCTTTTTTATCTGGTTGCGCTAGCAAAATAGATACACAAAGCGAGCAAAACGCTATTAACGATTTTGTAGCTCAAGCAAATATTGCCAGCAATGTTGCCATTGCAGATGAAACAAATTGGTGGCACAAGTTAGAGTCAAAGCAGCTAAATGCTTTGGTTAATAGCGCACTTGCCAATAACTACAATTTGCAAACAAGCCAATTAACGCTTAAAAGTACCCTTGCCCGTCTTGGTGAGCAAAAAGCGCAATATTTACCCCAAGGTGGGGTAAATATTGGCGCAGCACGAAGCGATGCACCGAGTGTGTTTGACCGTCAATCGAGTGCTAACATAGCGCTTGATTGGCAGTTAGATTTATTTGGCCGTATTACTGCTTTGGTTGATGCTGCACATGCATCGGCCATGAGCCAAGCCGAGCAAGTACGTTCACTGCAAATTGAAGTGGTATCGTCTGTTGTTAAAGGGTTTGTAAGCTATCAAGGTAATGTTGAAAAACAACACATCATAGCCATGCAAATTAACGCATTAGAGCAAAGCATTGAAGTACTTCAAGCACGTGTAGATGAAGGCGTTGCCAACGAGCTTGACCTAAACCGTACTATGGCACAGCTTAGGCAGCAAGAAGCCCTAATGCCCGCTATTGAGTATGCAAAATACAGCGACTTATCAACTTTAGCGGTGCTTACAGGTAAGCTTGCGCAAGACATTGCGATAGACAATGAGCAAAACCTGCTGGAGCAAAGCTTTAGCGTTGCGCTTAAAAATGCCAATAGCGCCATTGCCCTGCGCCCTGATATAAGCCGTGCATTGTATGATTTTAGCCAAGCTAACAGCTTAAGTGTGGCGGCAAGTAAAGCCTTACTACCTGATATTAGCTTATCAGCCTTTGCAGGCGTAGTGAGCATAGACAGCACGGGCTTAAAGAATACTGATCAGCAATGGCAAGTAGCTCCCCAGTTGCAATGGTCAATATTAAGTTATCCCGCTCTCCTTGCCCAGCGCGACGCACAGCAGTTTTTAAGTGAAGCTGCCTACAGCGACTATCAGCAAATAGTATTAAATGCGGTGACTCAAAGTGAACTTTCATTGCAAATGTTGGTCAATCAACAACAGCAAGAGCGTTATGCTAAACAGCGCTATGGCTTTGCAAATAAAGCATTTTTACAAGCACAGGCGATGTACGAAGAAGGCCAAATACCGTACTTAGAGTTGTTAGATGCACGCCAGGATGTTTTAATGGCACAAGAAAACGCTGTTGATACAACTATTGCTACATTGCTTGCTAAAGTGAATGCTTATCAGGCATTTAACGGCCAATGGAGCTATGCACTGAGCAGTACAAAATAGCTAGAGTTAATTGAATGAGCAATACTGAATTATCACATCAAGGCAGCCCCTTACAAACAATGCGCGCTATTGTTTTATCACAACCAGATGAGCAAATACGCTTGCAAGATGTTGAGGTTGATATACCCGAGTGCGCCGACAACGAATTGTTGGTAAAGCTTGAGTATGTAGGCCTTAATCCTGCTGATGCCTATTTTGCTAAAACGGGATTTTGTAAGTGGCAATACCCTCATATTTTAGGCCTAGACGCCGTTGGTGTGGTAGTTAAAGCTAACAAAGGTGTGTTTCCTGGGGTTGGCGAACGAGTAATGTGGCATGCCAATATAGGTAAGCAAGGGGTACTGAGTGAATACACCACCGTGCCTAATTTTGCTGTATCGGTTGTGCCCGATGGGCTGTGCCCTGCAAAGGCTGCTACGTTACCGTGCGCTGGTATGGCCGCCCTTATTAGCTTAGATAAAATAGCCATTACGGAGGGCGACCAAATCCTAATCGAAGGTGGCTCTGGTGCGGTAGGGCAGTTTGCCATTCAATATGCTAAACAACGCGGTGCCGATGTATTTACCACCGCTTCAAAGCGTAATCACAAGCTGGTAAAGCAGCTAGGTGTCGATGTGGTATTTGATTATAACGACAAAAAGTTACGCGACAAAATTCGCCGCGAGCTTGGCCCGCAAGGGTTTGACGCTGTAATTGATACTATGGGCGGTGAATCAACGCTTAGAAATATTGAATTAATGCGCTTTTGCGGGCGTATCGCGTGTTTAAACTCGCTGCCTCATTTTGATCAAGATTTAATGTACCACCGAGCGCCTAATATTAGTGTGGTGTCTATTGGTGGTGCGTGGCTTGCCAATAGTTTATGTGCACAGCAGCGCTTAAGTTTTATGGGCAATTTATTGCTTGAAGGCGCGCTATCGGGCGATATTAAAACACCGGCAATCACTGCGGTTGACTTTACTGCTGACTCAGTCAGTGCTGCCTTAAATAACCAAATAGCGGGTGGCTTTACAGGCAAACACGTTGTGCAAATAAGCAATTAACGTTGCCCACCTTATTTTAAAAACGCAGCCCAAGTGGCTGCGTTTTTTTATGCCTAAAAAATAGCTTTTTATGAGTATGGGGCTTAATTGTTGCCAAATAGAGGTATTTCAGCGCACAAGTGTAAGCCTTTTAGTTTCAACAGTTTACGTCACCGTAAAGAAAATAAATTGAAAAAACTGTTAATTAATTGAATAGAGTAATTGATCTAAACTGATTTTTATGACGTAATGTAGGTATTATTTATCTGGTCGGATGAGTTCAATCATGAGTTTACGTACAAAATTAAAAAAAGTATTACCAAGTATTTCAATCACTGAACAAGAAGCGCTAGACGCGGGTGATGTGTGGTTAGAAGGGTCTATCTATCAAGGTAAGCCAGATTTTAGCGCACTACGCGATGTGCCGGCTGCTACCCTAAGTGCAGACGAGCAAGCATTCTTAGATGGCCCAGTACAAGAGCTACTAGGCATGATTGACGATTCAGTTATTCAAAACGGTATTCACTTACCAGATGACATATTAGAATTTTTGAAAAAAGAGCGTTTCTTCTCGCTTATCATTCCTAAATCGTTTGGCGGTTTAGAGTTTAGCCCTTATGCAAACTCAACTATTGTGGCAACCATTGCAACTAAAAGCTCTGCAGTAGCGGTAACTGTTATGGTTCCTAACTCTTTAGGCCCAGGTGAATTATTACTTCACTTTGGTACACAAGAGCAGCAAGCGCATTACTTACCGCGTTTAGCAAACGGCAGAGACATTCCATGTTTTGCTTTAACAAGCCCAGAGGCGGGCTCTGATGCAGGTGGCATTCCAGATATTGGTACTGTCACCAAAGGCATGTACAACGGCGAAGAAGTACTTGGCCTTGAGATCACATGGGATAAGCGTTATATCACACTGGCACCAATCGCTACGGTACTTGGTTTAGCATTTAAAGTAGTGGATCCAGAAGGTTTACTAGGCGGCAAAGAAAACTTAGGTATTACCTGTGCGCTTATTCCTAAAGATCACCCAGGTGTAGAGCTTGGCAACCGCCATGACCCAATGGGTATTCGTTTTTATAACGGTACTACACGTGGTAACAAAGTATTTGTACCAATGGACTTTATTATTGGTGGCCAGAAAAACATCGGTCGTGGTTGGCAAATGCTGGTTAGCTGTTTAGGCGCAGGGCGTGGTATTTCATTACCTGCACTAGGTGTAAGTACATCACAAGTGGCGTTTAAATCAGCATCTGAATACGCAGCAGTGCGTGAGCAGTTTGGTTTAGCAATTGGTCAATTTGAAGGTATTCAGGAAAAGCTAGCAGACATTGCAGGTAAAACATACCTTCAAGAAGCAATGCGCGTACTGACAACTGAAGGCCTAGGCATGGGCTTAAAACCATCGGTTGTTACAGCAATAGCTAAATACCACATGACCGAGCTTGGCCGCGACGTATTAGACTCTGCAATGGATATTCAAGCGGGTAAAGCGATTCAAAATGGCCCACAAAATACCCTTGCAAGCGGTTACGTAGCACAGCCTATTGCAATTACAGTAGAAGGCGCGAACATTCTTACACGTAACCTGATGATTTTTGGTCAAGGTGTTATGCGTTGTCACCCTTATTTACAATCTATGGTTGAATCAATCCATAGTGAAGATAAAGGTGCAGATAAAGAGTTTAACGGCATTTTGCGTAAAACAATTGGTTACAGCACAGCAAATAGCTTACGTGCGTTCCGTTTAGGTGTTTTACCATTTACTGCAAGTGCAAACTCTGCATTACCCGAAGTACGTGAATACGAAAAAGCCGTGCATAAACTATCTGCAAAATTAGCAGTGTATGCTGACTTCTCGTTACTCGTACTTGGCGGTAAGTTAAAGCAGGCTGAAATGCTATCAGCACGTTTAGGCGATGTAATGAGCTTTTTATACGCGGCAATGGCATCAATTAAGTATTACGAGCAAAAAGTAGCAAGCAGCGAGCGCGAGCAAGCAGCGCCGTACTTCCACTATGCGACACGTTTTGCACTACAAAGCGCTGAAGAAGCACTGCATAAGTTTTTAGATAACTTCCCTGCAAGTGGTACTCGTAAGTTTATTCGTTTTGTAACAATGAACTACTCAACTAAAATGCCAAAAATTAGCGACGACTTAATTCGTGAATTAGCAAAACAAGCACAGCTTGATACCGCATTTAAAGCGCAAATTACGCATTTAGTTAAGCCTGTAGAAGGTGACGGTCATCACATAAACGAGCAAGCTTATAAAGCTAAAATGGCATCACTTGTTGAGCTGGCTAAAGTTAAAAAAGCGCTGCGCGCTAAAACAATTAAACCAGGTACACGTTTTGCCATTACGCTAGATAACGCATTAGCGGCAAATGTAATTACTGCGGATGAACATGCGCAACTAATTGATTACAACAAAAAACGTGAAAAAGCGATTCGCGTTGATGAGTTCGACTTTGACATGAACTTACTTGATGACAACGCTCAACCAGTTAACCCACTTAAAAGTGTAGTTAATCAATAAAATTCAATGATGCAAAGCGCCCGCTGTATCGGCGCTTTTATTCTTGATTAAAAAATTAGTGTGGAGCCTCGTTTGTTTAAAACCAAGCGGGGCTTTTTTATGTGTGTAATATAGAGGCAGGGCTAATGGTGGCTCATTTGATGGTCGTTTTGCTTGTTCAATTAGAGTAGCTGTTTAGTTTATTTTCCATACTTTAAATAAAAAGCTCAACGCATTTAAGGCTTGTGTTTGAGTATTAGGAGCAACATTTTGTTGGTTGACTAAATGATTTAAAAAAAGTTCGACCTCATTATCTCCCATCGTTGTTGGGTGCCTCATAGAGTTAAAACGAATAAACGAAGCTATCCAGTATAAATACGCTTTGATGGTACTTTTAGCATAATGCTTTAGATACATTTGTTCGGCTATCATAGTTAAAAAAGGTGATTTCATGATATGAATCTCTAGCAAAATTTAACTGTATATATAGACAGTGCATATTGTTTTGTCCAATATTACTGATCTCCACCATTTCGGTGTATTTTCGCACTGATTAAAAATAATTATCAGTTAACTAATTGTTTACAGGTGTTTATTTGATGGTTAAGATAAATGCGTTGTAATATATGGACATTTGTCGGTTTATAAAACGACAAATGTCGTAGACAAAATTGTTAAATGCCTAAAGGATTTATGAGCATAATTTCCGAAAATGACATAAGAGAATTCATTGAACCTTATATTGGAAAAGTGGTTAGTCGTGTCCGTCAAGGTCATGGTAGTGCCATTTTCTTAGAAGTAGATGATCTAACAATTATGATCGAATGGAGTTGGAGAGTTGAAAAAGGTAATCAAATTGCTTTTGGTAGTTGGTCGGAAGAAAGTGCTTTTAAAAATCATTTAGCGACATTAAACGGTTTATTTCTTTCTAATATTTCATTTCAATCTAGGCTCCCTGAAGTCGTTGTCGAGTTAACTGACAATACTTGGGTGTGTTCATTCTCTACAGTAGAAGGTGATCCTGAATGGGCTTTAATTACACCTACTAATACTTTACTGTCAAAAAGTGGTTGTTTAGCTTTCGAGTAAACGGCACTTAACAAGTTGCTTAAACGGACACAAACAGCTGGCTGTGCTTCGTTCCTCGCTATTATAGCCAGCCATTTTTAGCCGCTTAGCAAAGCGTTATATGTTTCTTGATATTGGTGCATATTCAAAGAAAATCAAATGTTTAAATATGAAACACCTCCATGGGGAGCTAAGTTAATTTGCTTTTGTTATCTGGCTGTATCTTGTTTGATGCTGTTTGCTTTTTACACTTATGGTAATTGGGCAGGTAATTCTCCTGTAGTTTTTAAATACATTTTTGTTATGTTAGGTTTGATCTTCATGTTCCCGGCTTTAAAGCCAAGTAACTGGCGTGGTTGGGTTTACTTTTCAGCAGACAATCGAGGGATAAGTTTCCCAACTTCATTCGATGAAGTTAATAATCAGTCGTCTCTTAATGTTGCATAGGAAAATGTGGGTATTATAAAAAGTGAAACCCTTCATGGTCAGGTAAAAGGAATTACAATAGAGTTAAATATTTCACAAGCTGATATTGATTTACACTTT
Source organism: Pseudoalteromonas sp. UBA2102 (assembly GCF_002331165.1). Classification (NCBI taxonomy): domain Bacteria; kingdom Pseudomonadati; phylum Pseudomonadota; class Gammaproteobacteria; order Alteromonadales; family Pseudoalteromonadaceae; genus Pseudoalteromonas; species Pseudoalteromonas sp. UBA2102. The sequence goes on along the minus strand of NZ_DCYU01000091.1, from coordinate 75,702 downwards.
CGAAAAACAGATCTAACAAATAAACTTTTAGGCTTAAACAATAAAAGAGGTAACTTTTTTGTCATTGCATACGCAAACAATGCGTTTCAAAAAGTTTCTAGTGTTGTAAACACATTAAATGAAATTAAGCGCTCAAACATATAACAAACGCATTAAGGGCGGACGCAAAAAGCTTGGCTGCGCTCATTCTTCGCTTAGTATAGCCAAGCTTTTATGCGCCACTTATGCGGGCGTTAGAGGCACTATGAAGTTAGCAACCATTTTTCTAGCCCTATTCTTGCTATCAGGATGTGGTACAGAAGGTGTTGATATGGAAATCAGTGATGTTGATGACTGGTTTAAGGTAAATGAAACTGAAATAACTTCTATCGTTGAATTATTTAAGAGCGACAAATGTTTACGTAGAGTTGAACTCGGCTCAATGAAATATATCAGTCAAAACTGTGAAAACAATTCGTCTCAAGAAACCAAAATAAAAGAAATACAAAGTAAGCTAACAAGCCTTGGTGTTGTTCTAGCTGTTGCGCATACATTCGATGATGGAAATTTTGTTGCGAGTATATTGATAAACAGGAGAGGTATTGCAGTATCTGGTGGAGGTCTTGAAATTAGTTACTGGGAAAAATTTCCTGTTTATTTAAATGATGAACTCGAGTGTGGTGCAATTGAAGCTCTCTACAAAGAAAAGTGGTACGCAGAGATTTTAAGCTCTGAAGATCCGTGCCTCTAACAAGTCAATTCAGCGAAAAATAAACAAGACACCCATCCTAAATTTTGCACTTTTTGAAGTTTAAGCCTAGCCCTTATTTAGCAATAATAAACTAGACACCCATCTTAAATTTTGCACTTAACGCAATTAAAGGCTAGCTTTTATTTAGTGCGAAAAATAAGCAGAGTGTCTTATGGCAATTGCAAGAAAGCGACAAGTAAGTTTGGTTGATACAAAATACTATCATTGTGTTTCACGGTGTGTTCGTCGTGCATTTTTATGTGGCGAAGACCGTTTCACTGGTCAATCTTACGAGCATCGACGAGGATGGGTTGAAGATAAGCTGGGTGAATTAGCTAGGGTATTTTGTATTGATGTGTGCGCTTATGCCGTAATGAGCAATCACACCCATTTAGTACTGTATGTAGATGATAAAAAAGCAAATAGGCTGAATGATAAAGCGATTGTTATTCGCTGGCATAAACTCTGTAAAGGCACATTGTTAACGCAAAAATACATACAAGGCGAGAAGCTAAGTAAAGTTGAACTCATCTTTTTCAACCAAACGGTAAAACAATACCGAGAACGTTTAGCAAGTATTAGCTGGTTTATGCGCCTGTTAAATGAAGATATAGCGCGTAGAGCAAATAAAGACGATAATTGCACAGGGAGGTTCTGGGAGGGGAGATTCAAATCGCAAGCTTTACTTGATGAAGCCGCAATTACAGCGTGTATGGCCTATGTAGATTTAAACCCTATTAGAGCCAAGATGGCTAACACGCCAGAAGAGTCAGACCATACCAGCGCTCAAGTACGCTTAATATGTGCAAAAGAAGGCAAGCAGCCAAAACAACTACTTCGCTTTGCAGGCATGTCACGTCAAGTAATGCCAAAAGGGCTGCCGTTTGAGCTTAAATCGTACCTTGAACTTGTTGAGCTAACAGGGCGAGTAATGCGAGAAGATAAGCAAGGGCATATAGATAATATGACCCTTCCTTTGCTAGAAAGGCTTAATATATCATCAGAAAACTGGTTAAAACTCACCACACAATTTACGCGCATATTTCATGGTGCAGTGGGCAGGCCAGCCTCACAAGAAGGGTATTGCGAAAACTTAAACCGAAAGCGGCGAGCGAATATCAGTAACTGCGCAAAGTTATTCGCTTAGAGCCAAATCACTTTTTGAGCACTCCAACTACATAATGTAGGTTTTTTTGTGGCTGGCATTTGAGCTTTATTTAGTAATACCTCTATTTTAAAACTCAAATTATTTTTGGACAGTTAAAAAACATAAATTCATTAGGTAACTTTAACTTTTTGTAATTCACTTTGTAGAAATTAAGGTGGGTGTCACTTTAAAAAGAAAGGGGCTATGGATGCTATCGTTTTATTAAAAATACCTTCTAATGTTAAACTATAAAAAACTTAATGACTTAATATAGCTATGGCATTTTACCTTCCTCTTTTACAGCCTCATTTTAAACACATTGAAATGGGCGATACGCTAACATCGCTTTGGAGCGGGTGTGGCAGTATTGTCGAGTGCATACTTGATGCTGAGCCATGTGTTATTAAAGCGATTAAAATACCACGCCACATAAACCATCCAAAAATTAAGCAAAGCGAATTTGCATTAAAGAGAAAGCAGCAGTCTTATAAAGTTGAATATAATTTTTATAGGTTATACAGCGCGTACTTACCGACAAGCGCTAAAAGTATTACCTGTATTAATGCAATTAATGATGGTGATGATTATGCGTTAGTGTTTAAAAACTTTACGCAACATGGTTTTGCTCAAGCAAGTGCGCTTGACATAAAACCAATACTTACGTGGCAAGCCCATTTTCATGCCTTTAATTTAAATAAGCCCGCAAAGGGCTTATGGCAACAAGGGAACTATTGGCATTTGAGCACACGGCCAGATGAGTTTAATAAGTTAAAACAAAGCGCTGACAAAAAGTCCGATATTAAAAATGCGGCTCATAAAATTGATAAAACACTGCAAGCATCACACTACAAAACCTTGATACATGGCGATGCTAAGCTTGCCAATTTTGCTGCAAATGAGCAAAGTGAAATACTCGCTTATGACTTTCAGTATGCAGGGGCTGGGGTAGGGATTTGCGATGTAATGTATTTTATGACCAGCTGCTTAAGCAACGAGCAATTACATACCTGCGCCGATGAGTATTTACGTTACTACTTTAGCCAATTAAAAAATGCGCTTTTAGTGTATCAACCGCAAATAAATGCTGATGACGTGATTGCAAAGTGGCATGCATTATGGCCATTAGCTTGGGCCGATTTTTATCGTTTTTTAGCGGGCTGGAGCCCAACTCATTTTAAAATAAATAGCTACATGATGGCGCAAGTTAATTTAACGTTATCAGATAACAATTTATAAACATAAAGTAGTGTGTCGCTTGCATAAATATCAAGCAAATCAATGCATTTTGGCACGATCTATGAAAACTTATTTAAAATTGCAGGTCAAATGACCTTTTTTAATATAAAATACCGACAATTCTTGTATCAGTAGGTTTTTATCATGTCAATTCACGTAATTTCACACCCTCTAGTTCAACACAAATTAGGCTTAATGCGCGCTCACGGTATAAGTACTAAAAGCTTTCGTGAATTATGCTCAGAGGTAGGTACTTTATTAACCTACGAAGCAACTAAAAACCTACAGTTAGAAGATAACGAAATTACTGGCTGGGACGGCAACAAATTAAAAGTAGAGCACATTAAAGGCAAAAAAATTACTGTTGTGCCTATTTTACGCGCAGGCCTTGGCATGATGGATGGCGTAATGTCATTACTCCCAGCGGCTAAGGTAAGTGTAGTGGGCCTTGAGCGTAACGAAGAAACGCTTGAGCCAGTACCTTACTTTGAAAAGTTAGTAGGCAATATTGATGAGCGCTTAAGCTTAGTTATAGACCCAATGCTTGCAACTGGCGGCTCAATGATTGCTACTATCGATATGCTTAAAAAAGCAGGCTGTAAAGACATTAAAGTAATTGTACTGGTTGCTGCACCTGAGGGCGTTGAAAAAACATTAGCCGCTCACCCTGATATTGAGATTTTTACTGCCTCAGTTGATAGCCATTTAAATGAAAAGGGTTACATTATCCCAGGGCTTGGCGATGCAGGTGACAAAATTTTCGGTACGGTTTACTAAGGTTTAACAGTGCAAAATAATTCTACATTTTCTATAAAAACCATTTTAACCGGCGCCCAAATGTTGTTTGTAGCATTTGGTGCGTTAGTGTTAGTGCCTTTATTAACGGGGCTTGACCCAAGTGTCGCTTTGTTTACAGCGGGTATAGGTACTTTATTATTTCAGGTAGTGACGAAAGGCAAGGTGCCTATATTTTTAGCGTCATCATTTGCGTTTATTGCGCCTATTATTGCCTCAGTACAAATGTGGGGCGTACCAGCCACCATGGGTGGTTTAATGGCAGCGGGCTGTGCTTATATGCTGTTAGCGCTATTGGTTAAATTTAAAGGGGTGGCAACTCTTCATAAAATTTTGCCGCCTGTGGTCGTCGGCCCCGTTATTATGGTGATTGGTTTAGCCCTTTCACCGGTTGCGGTAAATATGGCAATGGGTAAAAGTGGCGACGGCAGTATTGAACTTATTGCTTACGATAAAGCCATTATTATTTCGCTGTTTTCTCTTGTTGTAACACTTATTTTTGCTGTGTGGGGCAAAGGTGTATATAAGCTGATCCCTATATTAGCCGGTGTTATATCAGGTTATGTTTTATCACTGGTAATGGGTGTGGTTGAATTTGGTAGCGTAAACGAAGCGAGCTGGTTGGCTGTACCAAACTTCACATGGCCCGAATTTAAGTGGCAAGCCATTCTCTTTATGGTACCTGTTGCCATTGCACCTGCTATTGAGCATATTGGCGATATGATGGCTATTAGCCAAGTAACCAATAAAGACTTTTTAAAAAAACCAGGCTTACATCGCACCTTATTTGGTGATGGCTTAGCCACTGCCGCTGCCTCTTTATTTGGTGGTCCGCCAAACACTACTTACTCTGAAGTAACTGGCGCAGTGATGCTGACCAAAAACTTTAACCCTAAAGTAATGATGTGGACAGCCATAATTGCTGTGGTACTGGCCTTTGTGGCAAAAATGGGCGCTGGTTTACAAACAATTCCTGTACCTGTGATGGGTGGCATAATGATTTTGTTGTTTGGCTCAATTGCAGTAGTGGGCTTAAATACGTTGGTTAAATCTGGTGATGACTTAACTGCACCCCGTAATTTAAGTATTGTGGCACTTATATTAGTATGCGGTATTGGCGGTATGCATATTGGGGGTAGCCAATTTAGCTTAGAAGGGGTTAGCTTGTGCGCCATTTTAGGTATTGTACTTAACCTAGTATTGCCAAAAGCCGAACCAGAAACTGATTAATTTTGCACTGTATGTAAAATTTACGCACCAAAATAGCGCATACTAATTGCGCTATTTTTGTAAGTTACTAATAATTAAATAAAAATAATAGTGGTCTAGTACCTGCATTTGTTACTTCATAATATAAGGAGTTACTATGTCAGAGGCCAGTATTGTGGATATAACCCCATTTTTAGCAAAGCACCAATTGCCTTTAAAGTATCAGTACCTTAGTGAGCAATTTTTTATCCCGCTTGCACACGATATTCTAGAATCAAAAAAAAATAACACCCCTATTTTTGTCGCCATAAATGGTTGCCAAGGTTCAGGAAAAACCACCCTCGCAGATTTTTTAGTTACTTGGTTTAGTAACAACACGCCGTTTACCAGTGTCGCGCTTTCTATTGACGATTTTTACTTATCTAAAGCGCACCGCCAAGGACTTGCCAAAGACGTACACCCATTATTTGCCACCCGTGGTGTGCCTGGCACCCACGATGTAGGGTTAATGAATACCACCATAAGCCGGTTACTTGCAAAAGAGGTTGGCGTGCCTTTGCCTAAATTTGACAAGCATCACGACGATTGCAGCCCCGAGCAAACATGGCAATGTAACAATAAACCCATTGATATTATTATTTTAGAAGGTTGGTGTGTAGGTAGTGAACCACAACCGTTATTTTCTTTAAGTGAGCCTATAAACAAGTTAGAAACACAGCACGATAAAGAAGGCGTGTGGCGTCGTTGTGTAAACAGTTGCCTAGCAAATGAATACAAAAGTGTGTTTAGTAAAATAGATTATACGGTGATGCTCAAAGCGCCGAGCTTTGAAGATGTATTTAAGTGGCGACAAGAGCAAGAGCAAAAGCTTATTGCTGCTAAAGGCGAGGGCGATGGCACCATGAGTGATGAGCAACTGGTGCACTTTATTTCTCACTTTGAGCGTATTACTCGCGAAAACTTAAACACCCTAAGCGCTAAAGCTAACGCCCTTATAGAGCTTGATAGTAATCGCGATATTAGTGCTATGCACTTAACCAGCGACGATACGCTGCAACCTATTATATTTACCGACTTAGATGGCACGTTACTCGATCACGCCGATTACAACACTAAAAATATCAGTAGCTTGCTGCAAGACTTACAAGCAGCCCACATTCCTGTGGTGTTTAATACGAGTAAAACATTTTGCGAAGTGGTTGAGCTTAAAAACGAGCTTAATATTCAACAGCCTTTTATTGTTGAAAATGGCGCGGCTGCTTATTTACCCGTTGATTATTTTGAGCTTAAACCCATTGGCTGCACACAAGTAGGGGCGTATTGGTGTTATGCATTTGCATCACCCTTATCTAACTTACTTAGTGATTTAGACTCCTTAAGCAGCGAATATAAATCGCATTATAAGTTATTTAGTGATTTGTCGAGCGAGCAAATATCATCCCTCACCGGGCTTGATGAAGCGCATGCAAGGCGCGCTCAAACACGCGATTTTTCAGACCCACTTTATTGGCACGGAAGCGATGAATTACTTAATGCGTTTGTAAACGATGTTAAAGCTCTCGGCTACGACATAAAAATAGGCGGGCGGTTTATACATATTGCTAAAAACACCGATAAAAGCGCTGCACAGCAGTGGTTAGTTAAACAAATTTCACAACATTTTAGAAAGCCTCTCACGGTAATTGCACTAGGTGATAGTGACAACGATAAGCAGATGCTAGAGCAAGCTGATATCGCCATTATCATACATAACCCAAGCAGTAAAAAGCCGGTTAAGTTAACACATAACAAGGCGCGTTATTCGCAATCGCCCGCTCCACTGGGTTGGATTGAAGAAATAACCACATTGCCTTGTATTAGCAGCATTTTAAATACTATTGAGGAGCGAAAATCACATGGCTGATTTTTATCAAAATGGCATCATCACAACCTTACATAACATCGCCGATAGACCGGTAGAAGCGCTTGAAGAAGAGCTAATTAGTTTTAGTAAGCAACGTCCAATGGGGTTAATACTCCCTTCGTTGTTTAGTGAGCTTGAAGGCCCAGCGCTGCAAAACATTGTAAAAGAACTCAGAGAGGTTCCTTATTTATCGCAAATTACCATAGGTTTAGACAGGGCAGACGAGTCACAATACCGCCATGCTTTAGGCTTTTTTAAAGAGCTTAACCAAAACCACAAAGTGCTTTGGAACGATGGTCCCCGTTTGCAAGCGCTTGATAAAGAATTACAAGAGCTAGGCGTTGCACCGCGTGAGCTTGGTAAAGGCAGAAACGTGTGGTATTGCATGGGTTATAAATTGGCCACCTCAGAGGTAGAGTCGATAGCCCTGCACGACTGCGATATTTTAACTTACGACAGAGGTTTGTTAGCGCGCTTAATTTACCCTGTAGCACACCCGCGTTTTAATTATGAATTCTGTAAAGGCTTTTACCCACGTACTGCAAACGGCAAAATTAATGGCCGAGTATCGCGCTTATTAGTAACGCCGTTATTACGATCGTTCAAAACTATTTTAGGCAATACCGACTACCTTGAGTACATGGATACCTTTAGATACCCGTTAGCAGGGGAGTTTTCGTTTAGACGTGATGTGCTAAACGATATTCGTATCCCGAGTGATTGGGGTCTTGAAATTGGCGTACTAAGTGAAATGTACCGTAATTATTCGCATAATCGCTTATGCCAAGTGGATATTGCTGATAACTACGATCATAAGCATCAGGAACTTTCTCTTGATGACCAAAACGCCGGTTTATCTAAAATGTCGATAGACATAACCAAGGCACTATTTAGAAAATTAGCCACTCAAGGGGTTACTTTTACCAGCGAAACAATTCGTTCTTTAAAAGCAACTTACTACCGTATTGGTTTAGACTTTATAGAAACGTACCATAACGATGCACTGATGAATGGTTTAACCTTAGATGTGCACCAAGAAGAAAAAGCCGTAGAAATGTTCGCCAAAAATGTTATGGAAGCAGGTCAGCACTTTTTAGATAACCCAATGGAAGCGCCATTTGTGCCAAGTTGGAACCGTGTTGTATCAGCCATGCCAGATGTTTTTGAGCGCTTAAGAGAAGCGGTTGATCTTGATAATAAAGAATTTAGTGAATAAATAAAACAATAATAAGGGGCGCGTGTGAATACAGTAAGTGAATTATTTTTACAGCGGGTAGAGCAACATCTACATATTATTTATAAAGATGTTGAACTGCCCTTAAGTATTACAGAGCTGGCTGAGCAGCTTATAACTATAATTTTAGGCGACAGCCCGCTGCGCGACCCTACACCCCATACAAACCGTTGGGACGAGCAAGATATTATACTAATAGCCTATGGCGACTCTATTATTAAGCACGATGAGGGAGACCAAGCTGTTGCAAAACCGGTAGAAGCACCGCTTAAAACCTTGCACCGGTTTATAAAAGAGCAGTGCGATATGCAGCTTAATGCTTTGCATATATTGCCATTTTACCCGTATAGCTCTGATGAAGGCTTTGCGGTAATGAACTACGTGCAAGTAAATGAATCGCTAGGTGATTGGCAAGATATAAAAAATATTGCCAAAGATGTAAAGCTAATGGCAGATTTAGTGATTAATCACTGCTCTAGCCGAAGTGTATGGTTTGAAAACTTTTTAAACGATTTAGACCCCGGCAAAGATTACTTTAAAACGGCAAGTTTAACCGATGATTTATCTAATGTAGTACGCCCGCGTACGTCACCGCTATTAAATACGGTGACCACACCAAGCGGCGAAAAACATGTATGGTGTACATTTAGCCACGACCAAGTTGATTTTGATTTTGGTAACCCGGAAGTTTTAAAAGAATTTATAAGCATTATTCGCCATTATTTAGATAATGGTGTGCGTTTGTTTAGGCTAGATGCGGTTGCATTTTTATGGAAACAACTCAATACAAATTGCATTAATTTACCGCAAACGCATGAAGCAGTTAGGCTTATTCGCACCCTAATAGAGCATACTGAGCCAAGCGTTGTCATAATTACCGAAACAAACATACCAAACCAAGAAAACCTCTCTTACTTTGGTAACGCCAACGAAGCCCACAGTATTTATAACTTTGCCTTACCGCCTTTATTACTGCATACATTACTCAGTGGAGATAGCACGGCCATTAAGCACTGGATGATGAGTATGCCGCCTGCGCAAAACGGCACCACATACTTTAACTTTATTGCCTCGCACGATGGCATTGGACTTAGGCCAATAGAAGGCTTGTTACAACCAAGCGAAGTAGCGTCATTGGTGAGTACGTCTATGCAGTTTGGTGGGCGTGTATCAATGCGCACCAGTAACGATGGTACGCACACACCGTATGAACTAAATATTGCACTTTTTGATGCATTACAAGGCACGCACAATGGGCAAGATAAGTTTGGCCTTGAGCGGTTTATGTGTGCACACGCCATTATGTTTGCGCTCGAAGGGATCCCTGGGCTTTATATTCATAGCTTGCTTGGCACAACGAACGATTACGAACGCTTTGAAAACTCACAGCATAACCGTGCAATTAACCGTCATCGTTGGCAAGAGTCAAAACTATTATCGGCTTTAGGTGATAAATATAGCCATCATCACAAAGTGTTTAATGGTATTAAGCATTTATTAGGTATTCGAAAAAAACAAAGTGCATTTCACCCTAATGCCACGCAATTTACGCTGCACTTAGCGGGGGGGTTATTTGGTTTTTGGCGGCAAAGTATAGACAGGCGTCAAAGTATATTTTGCGTTTATAACATAAGTGATAAACCACAAGTACTTACCCTTGCAGATTTAAACTTAATTAACACCCAGCAGTGGTTTGATTTAGTGGCTAATGAAACAATTACCGAGGATCAACTCACTATAGAGCTAGAGCCTTATCAAAGTGTATGGTTAAGTAATATTAAATAAAGTGCAGTCATACCAATTTGCAAAATAGATCACTTAACTAAGCTCATTGGTATAAAAAGGCTCGCAGTGCGAGCCTTTAACTTAATTAATAAACGTTGTTACTAATTATAAGCTGTAGCTTAAGTTAATGTAGCCAAAGCGGCCAATGTTATCGTAACTTGCGCTGTTTTCGCCTGTCCCGCGTGTACCGTACGGAAGTTTACGATTAAATAGGTTATCAACACCTACTTTAACGCCTAAGCCGCTATCGAAGTTGTAACCCACTGTCATATCGGTAATAAAGTATTTACCGTAAGACATTTGGTTACTTGGGTTCGAGTTACTCGCAAGCTCTACATTTGTGTATAAATCAACTTCGCTGATAAAGCGTGTTTCAACCGTTGAATAAAAGTTATCCATTAAGTAGCTTACAGATAGGTTAGTCTGCCATTTCGCTTCGCCGGTTGTACCTGCGTACTCAATATATGAACTAGGATCATCCTGGAACGGGTAATCTTTGCGTTCAATAAGGTAAGTACCAATTAAACGTGTTTTAAAGCTACCTTCTAGCGCATCAAAGTCATAGCCTAGTTCAAAATCAACACCAGACGCCTTTTGACCAGCTACGTTAAGCACTGAGTTTTGAATCAGCGAAATTTCACCACTGGCATTACGTGTAATTAAATTACAGTACTGATTGTCTATACCTGTTGTGCTATCAACACAGCGGTCGAGAATTTCTTGCGCGTCGATTGTGTCAATTGCATTTTCTAGATCAATTTCCCAGTAATCTATAGTAAGCACAGCGTTTTCTAAAAACTCTGGTTGATAAACAATACCTACCGTTGTACTTGTAGACTCTTCACCTTTAACATCACGGTTACCGCTTGTTAAGCCATCTAAAGAGGCTGAGTCGTAACCTGAGTTAAAGTCACTTGCAACACCTAATGCAGCACAGTTTGCTGTGCGTGTTGCTGCATTTGATAAATTAGCTATGTTTTCAGCGCGGCACGGGTCTTCTACATTGTAGAACGTTTGGCTTGCTGCACCAAATACTTCACTTATGTTAGGCGCACGAAGTGCTGCAGATTGCGTTACACGCACACGTAGTTCATCGTTAACAGTCCAATCAAGGCCTAGTTTCCAGCTAGTTGCTTCGCCAATTGTGCTGTAATCAGCATGACGTACTGCGGTATCAAATACTAAATCTTGAATAAGCGGTAAGTCAGTTAAAATAGGCATAGTTGCTTCAAAAAATGCTTCACGCACATTAAACGAGCCTTTATCTTCGCCTAAAGCGTTAAAAAATGTACCTTCTGCGTTATCTGGCTCTTTTGTTTCGCTTTCTTCTTTACGGTATTCAGCACCAAACGCAACACCTACGTAACCTGCTGGTAATTCAAAAATAGCGCCATTGGCAAGTGAACCAGAAACCACGGTTTGCTTAATAGTTGACGTACCTACAGATACCGTATTTATGTAATCAATCGCTTGCTGAGATGGTGCGCCAAAACCCATAATGTTTACCGGTACACAGCCATCAGCTTGTGCAGCAGCGCTGCGACATACGATGTTGCCATCTGCATCTTCAACGGCATCAAGGGCATTAAAGTAGTTGGCTAAAATCATATTAGCGCCATTTTCGCGCTCTAAGTCAGTTTGACCATACACAACTGATGTATCTAATTCCCAATCTTCAAACACAGTTCCTTTTAAGCCTGTAACAAAACGCGTTGTTTCACGGGTATTATTTTCAACGCGGCGGCCAAGGTCACTCATCATGCGGTTTATCATGATTGAATCAACGCCTTCCTCTTGCATACGCGCTTTGATATCTGGGTCTAGGTAAGGGTTATCAATTTTAATGCTGTTGTCGCTGTCAAAAAAGAAAAACGCAGGTTGACCTATGCTTTCGCCTTGGCTGTTTACGTATTTTGCATCAAAGTAGACGTTTAAATCGTCGGTAACATCGTAGTTAACTTTAAAGTTTACGTTGTAACGCTCAAACTCAGGTTGTATTTCTTCAAATTGGCCTAGGTTAAAAAAGTCACATTCTGCACATGAATATGGATCTGCGTTATTGCCTATGTATAAGTCACGAGCACTGCTATCCGGGTTAAAGCTATTAATAAATTTACTTGGATCTTCAAGTGCATAAACACCTGCATCATTGATGGCGAAATAACCCGCATTAGGTGTTAAAATTTTATCAGGAAAGTCAGCACTATTTTTGTTCTCATCCGTTTGGGCTTGGTTAGGTAAGCTGCTAAAAGATGTGCTAGTCCAAGGGTGGTCAAGTGCATTTAATGAATCTTGGCCTGAGTACTCAATAGCAAAAGCGGCATTACCACGGTCGTTATCAAAATTAGAGCCGTACGAGAACGTTGCTTTTTCGTTGTTGTAGCTGTTTAAATCGGCAAAACCACGGGTAACGCTAAAATCCATACCTTCAATGTTGTCTTTTAATATAAAGTTGACAACACCTGTAACCGCATCTGCACCGTATACAGCTGATGCACCACCAGTAATAATTTCTACTCGCTCAACCCAGACGCTCGGAATAGTATTTGTATCTACAGCTTGAGAACCCGCTGAGCTAGATACGTGGCGCTTACCGTTTACAAGTACTAAGGTACGGTCGGTACCCATGTTACGTAAATCAAGAATGTTTAAACCAGCAGTACCAATAAAGCGGCCTGAGTTAGCCATTGAATATGTATTGCCAAGTGCTGGTAAGTTGTTTAGCGCTTCACCAATGTTTACAGCGCCAGTATTAATTAGCTGCTCGCCGCTTATAACTGTTACTGGTGCCGGTGCAATAGCGCCTTCACGTAAAATACGCGAACCCGTTACTTCAACGCGTTCAATTTTTGTCGCTTGCTCATCTTGTGCAAGTACAGAATTACTCGCTGTTGCAGCAGCAGTAATTAATGCACATTTAATACTAGTAGAAAGTAAATTATGACGTTTCATGTGTTTCCCAAAGGAGATTTTATAATAATTAAATACATTAACTTTTTAGCTAAATACACAGTGCATTTAGCCTAAGCCCTATAACTTTTGTTATAGGGCCGGCGATTATTGCATGCTGAAACAATGAATAGAAGCGTCGTAATTTTTGCTTTTTCAGTAAGTTAACTCTTTATTAAATTGTCTAAAGTTGCCGCTTGTTAGTATTAACGCAACAATAAATCACTCGGGTTTTGTTAATACTAATGAGGGTTAAAAGGGCTTAGTGTTACATTTTTTGTTGTTTTACAGGTGTGTTTACGTTTGGTTGATTTATTGGTTTGTTTTTTAATCTTTTAATGGCTTTGAAGTTGGCGTGGGGCTTAACTATGTTTTGCTCGTAAATTGAACTGCTGAGTTGAAAGTGAGCTTTAATGTGTTTTTAATGTAATTACTTTGTGTCGGTTGGCCCCGAAAAAGTAACATGATGAAACAGTTATATGTTTCTAAAAACAATAAATTGAGTAAATTTCATCTAAAAAAATAAAAAAGGCCCAATTAAGGGCCTTTCTAGGGAGGGTTAAAAACTAAAAATCGTATGATAAGTTTACATAGCCAAAACGGCCAATATTATCGTAACTTGCACTACCACTACCTGTACCGCGTGTACCGTATGGAAGCTCTCTGTTAAATACGTTATCTACACCTAATTTAACACCCATGCCATTATCAAAGTTATAACCTACTGTTATATCTGAAATAATATAAGTGCCATAGTTCATTAAGCTACTAGGGTTAGGGTTGTCTTCAAGTTCTTGTTCTGTGTATAAGCTCACTTGTTCAATATATCGAGTGCTTAAAGAGGTGTAGAAACGCTCGTAGCTATACTCTATATTAATGTTAGCTTGCCACTCAGCTTCGCCAGTTGTACCCGCATATTCAATGAACTCTTCTGGTTCATCTTGGAATGGGAACTCTTTACGTTCAATTAAGTAAGTACCAATTAAACGGGTTGCAAAGCTACCCTCAAGGGCATCAAAGTCATAAGCAAGTTCAAAATCAATACCAGAAGCTTCTTGGCCTGATACGTTTAGAACTGAGTTTTGAATTAGCGTAATTTCACTGTTTGCATCACGCGTTATTAAATCACAGTATTGATTTTCAATACCTGAAGTGCTGTCGACACAGCGATCCAGAATTTCTTGAGATGCAATTGTAGAAATCGCATCTTCTAGTTCTATTTTCCAGTAATCTAGCGTTAATACTGCATTTTCAATGAAATCAGGCTGGTACACTAAACCTATCGTTGTACTTGTTGATTCTTCACCTTTAACATCACGGTTACCGCTTTGTAAGCCTTCAAGTGTTTGTGAATCGTAGTCTGATTCAAAGCCAACTGGTACACCAAGCGCAGCACAGTTAGCACGGCGAGTGTCGCTATTTTGTAAATCATTTAAGTTATCGGCTAAACAAGGATCATCTACGTTATAGAAAGTCTGGCTAGGTGCGCCAAAAATTTCACCAATATTAGGCGCTCTTAGTGCCTCAGACTGTGTAAATCGCAAGCGTACTTGGTCATTAACAGTCCAATCTAAGCCAAGCTTCCAGCTTGTTGCATCACCAATGGTGCTGTAATCAGCGTAACGCACAGCTGCATCCAGTACTAAATCTTGAACAAAAGGAAGATCAGAGACTAAAGGGATAGTGGCCTCAGCAAAAACTTCATTTACATCAAATTCGCCCTTATCCTCACCTAAAGCATTGAAGAAAGTCCCCTCAGCGTTATCAGGTTCAATTGTTTCACTTTCTTCTTTACGGTATTCAACACCAAATGCCATACCAACATAACCTGCCGGTACTTCAAAAAGTGCACCATTTGCCAGCGAAGCTGAAACCACTGTTTGTGTGATTTCAGAAGTACCGGTCGATACGGTATTAATATAATCAATGGCTTCTTGGCTAGGTGCGCCAAAACCCATAATGTTTACAGGCACACAGCCGTCAGCACGTGCAGCTTCACTACGACATACAATGTTGCCTTCGTCATCTTCAATTGCATCAAGCGCGAAAGAATAGTTATCTAAAATCATATTAGCGCCATTTACACGCTCAAGTTCGGTTTTACCACGAACCACTGAAGCATCTAGATCCCAATCTTCTAAAACTGTTCCTTTTAAACCCGCTACAAAGCGCGTGGTTTCACGCGTGTTATTTTCGATACGACGACCTAAATCTGTCATCATACGTAAAACATTAATCGAGTCGACGCCTTCACCATCATTAGCCTCTTCCATTAATGTTCTGACGCTGTCATCTAAGTATGGGTTATCTATACTGATTGTATTTCTAGGATCGCCAAAGAAGAATGCTGGTTGACCAATGCTTTCACCTTCACTGTTGACGTATTTTGCTTCAAAATAAGCATTTAAGTCTTCTGTTACGTCATAGTTGACTTTGAAATTAACATTGTATCTTTCAAATTCAGGTTGTATTTCATCAAATTGTGCAAGGTTAAACGAGTCACAATCGGCACACAGTAGTCCATCAACATTGTCACCAATATAAATATCACGCTGTGTTCCATCTGGATTAAACGTATTTACATAGCCGTTACCTACGCTAAATACGCCTGCGTTATTAATTGCATAGTAGCCTGCATTTGGTGTGTAAATTTTATCAGGAAAGTTTGGGTCATCTTTATTAGCATCAGTTTGTGCTTGGTTGCGTAAACTTGAGTAAGAGCCGTCTGTCCACGGGTGATCAAGTGCGTTTAATGAGTCTTGACCAGAGTATTCAACTGCAAATGCTGCGTTACCGCGGCCATTATCAAAGTTTTTACCATATGAAAAAGTGGCTTTTTCGTTGTTATAATCACTTAGATCAGAAACCCCTTTAGTCACACTTACGTTTAAGCCTTCAATGTTGTCTTTTAAGATAAAGTTAACGACGCCCGTTACCGCATCCGCACCATAAACGGCCGATGCACCACCGGTAACTATTTCAACGCGCTCAACCCATACACTTGGAATAGTATTCGTATCGACTGATTGAGAGCCCGCAGAACTTGAAACATGGCGCTTTCCATTAACAAGTACTAAGGTACGGTCTGTACCCATATTACGTAAATCAAGAATATTTAAACCGGCAGTACCAATGAACCTGCCTGAGTTTGCAAGTGAGTATGTATTACCTAACGCTGGTAATTTGTTTAAGGCTTCACCAATATTAACTGCGCCGGTGTTAATAAGATCTTCGCCAGAGATAACGGTAACAGGGGCTGGGGCTATTGCGCCTACACGGCTGATCTTAGAACCTGTTACTTCTATTCTTTCTAATTTTTTTTCATCCTCTTCTGCCGCTAATGATGAAAATGCTAAACCTGCAGTTGAGAGACAAAGTGCAGCTTTAATACTGTGAGAGACTATATTAAACGTTTTCATTGAAATTCCCTAGATGATTACTTGTGATTTTAGGTACAGCTCTTGTGCAATGTGTATTAATTACTACGAGCTGTTTATTTATTATTTACATTGCACATTAACAATTAACATGGATATATATGGGAACAACTAATTTTCGCTGAAATCACAATAAAATAAGCCCAAATACAGTGTTAATTAAATGAAAAAAACATGCTTAACCTTTGTTTTAAAATAAGATTATTCTTTTAATTGAAATTGTTGTCACTGTTTTTAAGTTGTATTTAATATACGTAATTCATGTATTTGTATTGATGTTTTTGAGTTTTTATTAGGCGGTGTTAATTTCTATTGTCCCTTTTATGGGGTGTGTTTTTAAGGTGTATTATTTGTGTTTACTGTTTAGTTACATTTATAAAGGTAATACTTGTTACTTACTCGTTTATTGTAAAGCCCCTTTACAGTTACCTAGCTTCCTATGCGCCTTGAGTTACTTTATTACGTAAACTTGATACACTTATACTGTTTTTTATAAATAGGTTTTACCATGAAGTTTTTAGTTTTAATTTTTACTTTTGTATTCAGTACTGCGGCCTTTTCAGAGCAAGAAGTTGATCTCGAAGTTAATATGAAAAATACAGGCCTTGCATATAAAAATGCGGTGCAAGCAGTAGGTATAGGTGGCTTTAATACCGCCATAGATAAGTTTATTACTTTGGTTGAAACCAGTAAAAAAGCGACCTTTCATAAAGAAGCACAAATGTCGCTACAAGGGCTAGATAAAGTTATTGCGCAAGCAAAGTTGGCAAAAAAATTAGCGAATGAGCGCGGGCTTGATGCAGCAAAGCCAGCCCTTAAAAATATAGATGATTTACGCAAGAAGTATCATGAATTGCACGAGCCTCCAGGTTTTTTTGACTTATTGTTTGGTAATTAACCTCAGCTTTTTTGTAAATTAATGTCGAGCAGTTATTTCAGCGCTACATATGCTAACTTTTTCGCAGTAGCGCATTATTGATGCGCAGATTTGTGATGTTTTAATAAAATGTATAGCTGCAGATTAAAAAGTTTGAATGCTCATTTTTCAATATTTTAGTAAAGCTCTTATCTAGGGTGCAGATTAATTAAGGAATAGTAATGGAAATTTCAGTGTCATTGTTAGAGGGTCAAAAACAAAGTGCAAAATTTGGCGACCTTGAAGTAATAAGCGATCAAAGTATTAGTGCTGGTGGCGGTGCCGAACACCCAGAACCGTTTGACTACTTCTTAGTAAGCATGGTGCTATGTGCTGGGTTTTATGCACGTAAATTTTGTGAGCAACGCGATATCTCTACACAAGGGATGACGCTTACGCAAAATAATGAAAACGTAGATGAAGAAGGTAAAAAATTATTTTCTATCGAAATTAATTTACCAGATGGCTTTCCTCAAAAATATAAAAAAGCACTTATTGCTGCGGTTAATACGTGTACTGTTAAAAAAGTGATTCAGGCCCAACCTGAGTTTTCTGTAGTTGTTAAATAAAAAATACGGGTAAACATGGTTCGTTTACCCGTATACTTCACGGAATTAGTGTTATTTTTTCTTCATTCCTTGTACTGCTTTAAAACGTGGATTGTCTTTACATATTACAAAAACACGTCCTTTTCGCTTCACTATTTGACATCCTGGTCGTTGCTTAGCGCTTTTAAGCGAGCTTAATACTTTCATTACTCACCTTTTTTGGCAGTAGATAAGTTTTTAAAGCGACGGTTAAACTGCGCGACACGGCCGTCACTAGCCACTGTTTTTTGCTTACCAGTATAAAATGGGTGCGAGTCGCTAGACACATCAATAGGCACATACGGATACGTTTTCCCTTCAAGCTCAATAGTGCGGTCTGTTTTAATGGTTGAGCCAATAATGAAGTAGCTATCGGCAGCTGTATCGTGAAAAGCAACCACGTTGTAATCTGGATGGATATTAGGTTTCATAATACGCCTTAAGTTGTTATGTGATAATATAACTATAGGTTATCGCGTTTACGGCATGTGTGCAAATGATTTTTACTCTCATTTACTGGCATTTTTGCTGGCTAATTGCGCAAACAATTCAAAAAATAACCACTTAAACCAAAAATACTGGCTATTAGTTTTTAGGCTGTTATAACTATATAAAAAGTGTTAACAAGAAAATTTTTACGGTTTAGAGGTAAGCTATGAGCGACGCAGCACAACAAGAACAAATAGACCAAGGGGTGATGGAAACCCTTAGAGAGCGCGATCACACAGTCTTATCTGAGCAAATTAATCCAATAGACTGTACACACAACGATATTATTGAGCTATTAGCACAATATATGGCGTTAAGTGAGCAAGATAACGACGAACTATTTGACGATTGGTTTGATAATCTAAATAAAGAACAGCACACTGTTTTAAAAGTGTTTGAGGTATACCGCGGCCAATACGAGCACCAAAATTAATACTTAGGCGCAGCTGAAACGCTCACTTAGCTGCGCCTTATTAATTAACCACCAACCTGAGCTTTGGATAATAAAATTATCTCAAGCTGCTAATTTGTTTTGTTTTCACTTAAAATTTTTAGCTAGCGAAAGCAAACTTAAATATTTTAACGCCAGCTCAGATTAATGA
The DNA here is from genome assembly GCF_002331165.1 of Pseudoalteromonas sp. UBA2102. Classification (NCBI taxonomy): domain Bacteria; kingdom Pseudomonadati; phylum Pseudomonadota; class Gammaproteobacteria; order Alteromonadales; family Pseudoalteromonadaceae; genus Pseudoalteromonas; species Pseudoalteromonas sp. UBA2102. The sequence goes on along the minus strand of NZ_DCYU01000091.1, from coordinate 56,683 downwards.
ATGCAATTATAATCAGAGTGTTAAGGCGTTTTCATACAGTTTTTGTCTGCATAGGGAGGGGCTAAACTGACATCAGGGTTCCAAATTCTACCCCACACTTTACTTAGGCTACTTAAATTTGAGCGCTGATTTAGTTTTTCAAAGTTGCTTACCTGCACTCCTTTGTTGGTTTTTTCACCAACTGCAAAATTAAATACGTAATAACACTCCATGCCCATACGTAAGTCAGATAAAACAATTTTATTTTGCTGCTCTTTCACGCTATAAAAACCTTTAGTAAACCACTGCAAACGTTTTATGCCCCATTCATTTTTAATATCGTTTAGCAAAGCGGGGCTTGTGTTATAGCTGTTTATTGTAACCTCTTCAGGGGAGTCAAATACCGAGGCATAACTTATGTAATATTGCCCATCAGACATCGCAACAACTCGCCATAGCAAGGTTGTAAGCGGGGCGGGGGTGCTTACATAGTTATTAATGTGTATGTGTTTATGTGCAAACGCGGCGTCTATTTTATTGTTAATTATTACTTTTAAAATAAGAGAGCTACATAAATAAAGGCTACTGAGCACAAGCATAGCGGCGTTAATTTTATAAATGCGCGGTGTGTGTATTTTAGGTATTAAAGTGCACAGAAAGGCCAAGAATAACGGCAGGGTGTACAGGGGATCGATTATAAATATATTTGAAATAGCAAAAGGGTGCTCGCTAAGCGGCCAGATTAATTGCGTACCATATACTGTAAAGCTATCAAGTAATGCATGGGTCGATAAACATAAAAATACCAGCCAAAACCAGCGTGCTTTATGTATTTGCATACCGGAGTGTATTTTTAAAATAAGCCAAACAATAAGTGGGCTAATTAATAAATGCACTATAAACGAATGGCTGAAACCTCGATGATAAGTAAATGCCTCCACTGGCCCGCCATAAGGAATAAAAACATCTAAGTCGGGTAAAGTACCTAAAGCAGCACCCCATAAAGCGGCTTTTCGGCCAATTTTATTACCTAATACGGCGTAACCTACTGCGCTACCTAAAACTACCTGCGTTAACGAGTCCATTTTATTCCTTCTTATTTAGGGTGTTAGTTATGCTGCCCTTGGGCTTAAAACCAATCCACAATAATACTTAATCATATTGCGGGGCTAAACGTGTCGCTACCTGCGTTAAAAAATTTTAATTTACGACTGCATGGATGCAGAAGGTAGAGCAATGCAGGAGCAATTGCTGAGAACAACGAAATAGCAAATTTTTTGCTTAGCTATCCACACGTTTTTCCAGTCACAATATAGATTACTTAATTAAGCGTTTGGTATAAAAACGTCACTTACAATTTCAGCAGTGGTTTTATAAAATCTAAAAAAGCCATTATACGCGACGATACAGCACTGTTTTTGTAATACACCGCTTGCACAATTTCGCGGTTGTTTGGCGTGCTGATACTCCCTGGCAGTATTTCTATTAGCTTGCCTGATTTTAAATCATCACCAATCATAAAGTGCGAAAGCAGCGCCACCCCTTGGTTTGCTAAGCATAGCTGGCGTACAGTTTCGCCGCTACTGGCAGATAAGCCAAAATTTAAAGCTGTGGGCGATTTTAGCGGCCAGTTATTAAGTTTGGGCGAGTCGGTAAAACCAATGAGTTTATGCTGGGTTAAGTCGCTGGTGTGCGAAATAGTCGGTGTATGTTTAAGGTAACTAGGGCTTGCAACTAAATGCAATTTACTTACGCCGAGCTTTTTTGCATGTAGGTTAGAGTCTTTTAACTCACCTATACGAATTGCTAAGTCGGTTTTATGTTCGAGCAAGTCAATAATGCTGTCGTGGGAGGTTATATCAAGCGTAATGTGAGGATATTGCGCATTAAATTCAGCAATTAAAGGTACCAATTGGTGCAGTACAAAGGGGCTTGCTGCGTCAATACGTAATTTTCCACTAGGGGCTTGTTTTAAAAGCTTTATGGCTTCTTCGCCGGTTTGTAAGGTGTTTAAGCCATCGCGAGCATATTTAATAAAGGTATGGCCCTCTTCGGTTAGTTCTAATCGGCGAGTGGTCCTATTTAGTAATGTACATTGTAACGTGTTTTCAAGGCGAGACACGGCCCGCGACACTTTTGCTACTTGCTGATCAAGCAAATTAGCTGCTGCTGAAAAGCTTCCGCTATCTACTACCGTTAAAAACATTTCTAAGTCTTCGGTTTTTGCATGCTGAGCCATACGTGAGCACCTTACTTTTGCATTAATTACAAAAGTATTTTGTCACTAATGCTATTTTTTGCAAACACATTTTTAGTCAAACTGTAAGTCTTAACTAATAATGAGGATTTAATTATGCCATTGGCTTTGTGGGCGCTCACCTTAAGCGCATTTGCAATAGGAACAACCGAGTTCGTAATAGTGGGATTAGTGCCTACTATTGCAAACGACTTAGGCGTAAGCCTACCTTCAGCGGGTTTGCTAGTTAGTTTATATGCAGTAGGGGTTGCCATTGGTGCACCAGTACTGACCGCACTAACTGGGCGTTGGAACCGTAAAATTGTACTAATAAGCTTAATGGGCTTATTTGTTTTAGGTAACTTACTTGCATGGCAAGCGCCTAGTTACGAAACATTAATACTAGCGCGTATTTTAACAGGCTTGGCTCACGGGGTGTTTTTCTCAATTGGCTCAATGATTGCCACAAGCTTAGTAAGTAAAGATAAAGAAGCCAGTGCTATTGCTATTATGTTTACCGGACTTACTGTAGCGCTAGTGACGGGTGTGCCACTAGGCACTTGGATTGGCCAACACTTTGGCTGGCGAGCAACGTTTTTAGTGGTGTCGGTACTGGGTTTAATCGCTTTAATTGGCAGCGCTATTTTAGTACCAAAAAACTTAAAACAGTCTATTCCGGCAACGTTTAAAGAGCAGCTTCAGGTTATTGTTAAGCCGCGCTTATTACTCGTATATTTAATGACAATTTTAGGTTACGGCGGCACGTTCACTGCGTTTACTTACTTAGCACCTATTTTAGAGCAAGAAACAGGTTTTGCTCCTTCAGCGATTGGTTTAATTATGCTGGTTTACGGTGTATCGGTAGCCATTGGTAATATTTGGGGCGGAAAACTGGCTGATAAACGCGGCCCAATTAGCGCACTGAGTATTATATTTAGCGCGCTGACAATTATTTTATTGGCTTTTACTTTTACGATGGAGTCAAAAGTAGCGGCCGTACTGACTATTTTAGTATGGGGTGCATTTGCGTTTGGTAACGTACCGGGCTTACAGCTTTATGTCGTAAAACAGGCGCAAAAGCATACTCCTAATGCGGTAGATGTCGCATCGGGCTTAAACATAGCAGCGTTTAATATTGGTATCGCACTGGGCTCAATTATTGGTGGCAGTGTAGTAGAGGGCATGTCACTTCAAGATACCGCTTGGATTGGCGCAGCAATTTGTGCTCTAGCATTAGTAGTAACTCGTTACAGTGGCATGCTTGATAAGCGAGAAGTGAAACAAGCATAAAGTATTCTGTTAAGGTTGAAACTTAAATTTATGACCTCATTACCTGTATTGAGGTCATAAATTTTTAGGTGACAACACAAAAGAAGTAAAAGGTGTATTTCGTAAAACTTTAAACAGTTTGTATTTTTAACCGATTATTTTATAAGGATAGAGCCATGACACAACGTGTAATAGAAATGCCAGATTTAGGCATGGGAACATTCCGTTTAGAAGGCGATACCGCCTACAATTCAGTAAAAATGGCGTTAGAAGTGGGGTTTCGTCATATTGATACTGCGCAAATTTATGGTAACGAAGAGCAAGTAGGCCAAGCCATAAAAGATAGTAACATTCCGCGCAGCGAAATATTTTTAACCACCAAAGTGTGGAACAACAAACTTAATAAAACTGACTTTATTGCCAGCGTTGAAAAGTCACTTGAGAAATTACAAGTAGACTCTGTCGATCTACTGCTTATTCATTGGCCTGCGCCTTCAAATGATGAGCCAATGAGTGAGTACTTAACGGAGCTTTTAAAAGCTAAGCAGCTTGGTTTAACAAAACATATTGGCGTATCTAATTTTACTATTGCCAACTTAAACGAAGCAATGCAAACACTTGATTCGCGTGAAATATTTACTAACCAAGTTGAGGTGCATCCGTATTTAACCAATACTAAGCTACGCGCTTTTTGTGCCCAGCACGACATTCACGTTACAGCGTATATGCCATTTGTAGTTGGTAAAGTACTAAAAGATCAAACTATTATCGATATTGCTAATAAGCATGAGGCATCGCCAGCGCAAGTAGTTATTGCATGGGTTAATGCCAACGGCATGACCACTATTCCATCGTCAACTAAGCGTAAAAACTTAGAAGATAACTTTAATGACCATGTTAAATTAGACGCTGAAGACATTGCTCGTATTGACGGACTTGATTGTGGCGACCGCCAAGCAACGCCTGATTTTGCGCCGCAGTGGGATCAGTAATAAAATACGCAAAACAACATTAGGTGTAGCAAAGCTGCACCTTTATTTTTTTAAAAGGACTCCGTATGTTAACGGTAATTGCCACTATAGCGAGCAAAAATATCGACGCAGAGGTTGTTTTAACTGCGCTCGAAAATCTGCAAAAGTATTCACGTCAAGAAGTGGGTTGTTTGCGTTACGAGTTGTCGGTTAAACGAGACTCAGACAATACCGAGTACCTTGTAAGTGAGCAGTGGGCGTCGCAAGAACACTTTGAAGCTCATAAACAAGAGCCTCACTACAAAGCATTTGGTACCCAAGTTACCGGGCTTGTAACAAGCAGTAATATTGATGTGTACAACACCATCGGCTAGTAAAAGCACTCTTAATATTAGTTAATGAGTAAAATACAGTGGCGGCGTAAGCATACATCGCCATTTGCGTTACTTAGTCTTTTAAATACCCACCTCGTATTAAAACCTCAGCCATTTTATTTAATCGATAAATCGTACTTTAAAATAAGTGCATCTATGTAACGGGCACGTAATGTGTGTTGTTTTTCGTGATCGGCGCCGTGGCCTAATGCTTTATTGAGTAATTTCATCGCGGGGTGAAGCTGCGTACGCTCTTGTTGATTTAAACTTCCTTTAGTGCGCAATTCAGTAATATCGTCTACCAGCAAGCGGCCTATATCCACACATACTATTTCGTCAATTAAACCGTTTTGTGTCAGTACGCCGTATTTGCTGCATAAAAACTGTTGCCACACTTGCTGTAAATGCTCGTCTATTTCGCAGCCAAATAATTCTTCATTAAAACTAAAACCTTGCTGGGCAAGTTTACTCAGGCTTGCCGTGTACTGCTGCGCAAAGTAATTAAAGGCATTGCTTGAGGATTCAATTTTTTGTTTTATTAGCCCTTGCCCCCAATTTACACAGCCGCGCGGGTAATAGTCATCGTACTCTTCACATTCATACAAACCAGAGTACGAGCTGCAACTTAATTGGCTTTTTATACAATAACTTGGTTTAGGAAAAATACTTTGCTGCTGCCATGTATCTAGTTGCTCGGCATCAATATTTAAAGCATGGCAAAGCTCATCGGTGTTATAAAAATGAGTGGCTAAGTAGTCAGATAAACGCATAATGGCTCGCTTAAAGTTAAAAATACAAACACTGTTTAAATGTACAGTATTTGTATTTTGTATTATCAAACTAAATAACACAAGCCATTTTACGTTTATTATTCGCTTAGGCCTGCAAAAATGCGTGCAAGTATGTTACAAATAGCGCAAGTTTTATAAATAATGAATTTTTATGCGCACCCTAGAACAAATTAAACAAGCAAGCTTAATTACCGCCATTAAAACCCCATACTTAGCGAATGGTGAAATAGATTTAGCAAAGTACGATGAACTCGTTGAAATACAAATTGCAGCGGGTGTAGATGGCATTGTGGTTGGTGGTACAACCGGCGAAGGCCAGCTAATGAACTGGGAAGAGCATTTAATGCTTATCGCGCACAGTGCAAATAAATATGGCGATAAGCTGGTGATTGTAGGGAATACGGGGAGCAATAATACTCGCGAAGCTATTAAAGCCACTAAGTATGGCTTTGCAAGTGGTATGCATGCCGCGCTGCAAATTAACCCATATTATGGCCGCACCTCTATTGCCGGTGTTAACGAGCACTTTAAACGTGTACTGGATATTGGCCCTGCGTTTATTTACAACGTAGCAGGGCGCACAGGGCAAGATTTAACCCCTGATATTATTGAGCCATTAGCAAAACACCCTAATTTAATTGGTGTAAAAGAATGTGGTGGTAACGAGCGTATTGCCCATTACGAACAGCAAGGCATTGCGTGTTGGTCAGGTAACGATGACGAAGCACACGATGCACGCCACACACACAATGCACACGGTGTTATATCGGTCACATCTAATCTTATACCAGGGTTGTTCCGCCAATTAATGGATACTAAAAATGATGCGTTAAATACCTCATTACAACCTTTAATGAACTGGCTATTCTGCGAGCCAAACCCGATTGCAATAAACACCGCAATGATGATGACAGGCGCGGTAAATCCCGTATTTAGATTACCGTATGTTCCACTGAGCGATGAGCAACAAGCACAAGGCGAGGCCTTAATAAACGCGCTTAACGTTGATGATATTGTGGGCAATAAAGCTAAGTGTATAAAACAAAGTGATATTGCTTTGCTTTCTTAGGTTATATGAGCCAGCGCTGAACAGTTAGTAAGTGCTGGCATTTATTTAATGAATATTTTACTTTTATTGCTAATATCGGTAAAATTCTCGCCCCCTTACTTACTAAATAACGTTTATTTGTGAAATTTGTTGTTGAACAACTCGCTACATGGATTAAGCCTGAACAGCGACAAAGCCCCTCTGAAAATTGGTACGACTCATCACCAATTACATTAAGTTGGGTACCTGCAATGCAGCGCAGAAGAATGACACCATTTGTAAAAATGGTTTTACATACTGCGCACCAGGTTACAAATGATAAAGGGTATGAAAACATGCCTGTTATTTTTTCATCACGCCATGGCGATTTCCATAAAACAGCTAATTTATTAGGAGAGCTTGGTGAGAAACAACCTCTATCTCCGACAGGCTTTGGTTTAAGTGTGCACAACGCTGCGATTGGTATGTATAGCATTATTAGCGGTAACACCCAACCTATGAACGCTATCGCAGCGGGTAAGGATAGCTTTGCTTGCGCTTTGATTGAAGCATATATAAAGTTGGTTGAGTATAAACAACCACATATATTACTTGTGCATACAGATGAGTCACTCCCAGAGCCGTACACAACATTTGTTGATGAGGCACAAATAACACATTCTATTGCGTTAGTTATACGTTTAGCTACAGAAAAAGAAGCTCATTTTAGTTTAACTAAACAAGCCACTAACAATAGCGAACAAACAACTACTCCTTTAAGTTTAGAGCTTGCTAAAGCAATGTTTAACAAACAAAGCGCCAGTGCTAATGGTTGGTTGTTAACACACTATGCTTAATACAATAATAAGAGTAATAGGCCTTGTTTGGCGCATTATAGCCACTGGCCTTTGTTTTAGTGTATTTGGTTTAGGTGGGCTATTTTTAGCCTTACTACTATTCCCCGTGCAACGTTTATTTCAACGCTGTCCTGTAAAGCAAAAAGAAAATGCGCGTACGGTAGTGCATTATAGCTTTAAATTTTTTGTCGCTTTAATGCATTATACTGGCGCTATCCGTTTTCATATTAAAGATAAAGCCCATTTAGCTAATTTGAAAGGCGAGCTTGTTTTGGCTAATCACCCATCACTTATTGATGTTGTGGTACTTATATCGGTTATTAAAAATGTTGATTGCGTTGTAAAAGCACACCTTTTTAAAAACCCTTTTATGCGTGGTGTGATAAAAAGTACAGGTTATATAAGCAATGAAGACCCGCAAGAATTATTAAAAGAATGCGAGCAAACACTAAAAAGAGGGAATAACTTAATTGTTTTTCCTGAGGGAACACGTTCAGTACCTCATAATTCGCTTAAATTTAAAAGAGGGGCTGCAAATATAGCCCTTAGATGTCATGCCCCTATAACCACCGTATTGATTAAAATGAAACCTAATACGTTAACTAAAGGGACGCCTTGGTACAAAGTAGCCCCATACCAAGCGCATTTTTCTATGCAACTAGCACCACATTCTTTCAAAAGCGATATTATTTATACAAGCGACGTACCTGCAATACAGTCCCGCCAGCTTACGAAAGGCTTACAACAATACTTTACAAAAGAGCTTAGCTATATATGAGTGAATTAAAACAACAAATTAAACAATTGATTATTTCGAGCCTAGATCTTGAAGATATGACCACTGCCGATATAAAAGACGACGAGCCTTTATTTGTAGATGGTTTAGGGCTAGATAGCATTGATGCGCTAGAGCTCGGGCTTGCTATCAAAAAAGAATTTGACGTAAAAATTGATGCAAATTCAGAACAAACTAAAGCGCATTTTGCGAGTGTTAACTCTTTAGCGCAATTTATAGAACAATCACGTACTTAATTAACACACACTAGGAATAATAATGAAAACCGCTGCTGAAATTTATGATGTATTACACGGCATTTTAGAAAATGAATTTGAAATAGATGCTGAAGATATCTCTTTAGAAGCTAACCTGTACGAAGATTTAGACTTAGACAGTATTGACGCTGTAGATTTAGTTGTTAAGTTACGTGAAATTACAGGTAAGAAAATTGAGCCTGACGCATTTAAACAAGTTCGCACTGTGCAAGATGTTGTATCTGAAATAGAAAAGCTCGTTAAATAAGCATGTTTAAGGCATTTTTAACAGCGTTAATAATGATTTTTTTAACCTGTTACCCTTTCATTGTTTATATAGGGCTGACACGTTTCAACAGTTATTTACTCACTGTGATTTTATTAACACTGTTAATAATAAGGCTTTGGTTAAGCAAGCCTTTATTAGCTAAAATGCCATGGATAAAGCCAGCCTCATTACTTGGAATTTTAGCTATTGGCTTATCAAAAACGATGGGCAGTGATTTTGGTATTCGGCTTTATCCGGTTATTGTAAATACTGTTATGTTTTTTGTTTTTGCTTACTCGCTTTATAAAGGTCCAAGTATCATAGAAACGTTTGCGCGTATCACTGAGCCAAAGCTTGATAAAAGAGCCATTTCGTACACTAAAAATGTAACTAAAATATGGTGCGTTTTTTTTGTTTTTAACGCCAGTATAGCGTTATACACTAGTGTGTTTACAAGTCTTGATGTGTGGGCATTTTATAACGGTTTTATTGCATACATTATTATGGGTGTTTTATTTGCAATAGAGTGGTTAGTAAGGAAAAAAGTAAAAAGGAATGCAGGTGTTTAATACTTTAGATAACGCAAGCATAAATATTCGATTTAATCATAATGGCTCAGCGTTATCTGAGCGTCAATTTGTTAATGATATTAATCAAGTTTTGGCTAAAATTCCGCAATCGCCTACTAAAGCATCGGCAGTGCTTTTCAACAGTAGTAGCTATGATTTTGCTGTAAACCTTTTTGCATTGGCGCATAAAGGCTGGACTATAATTTTACCGCCTAATGGTCAAAGCGAAACACTCAATGCGCTTTTAGAGCAAACCCCTTACTATTTGGGCGATAGTGATTTAGTCGAACATGCGACTACGCCATTTGAAAATATTGGTAATTTAACAACGACACCTAACTACACACCGTTCAATAAAATTGCTTGGCCGAGTGAAGGTAACCTTGTTTTTTATACTTCTGGCTCTTCAGGTCAAGCTAAGCCTATTTTTAAATCGTGGCGTGTGCTTAATAAAGAGATAAAAACGCTCAACAGTACGTTTGCTTTAAAACGTAACCCTGTATTTATTGCCAGTGTTTCGCATCAGCATATTTACGGTTTGTTATTTAGAGTGTTATGGCCGCTTAGCAATAACCACATAATTGATACAGACTTGCTTAACTACCCCGAGCATATTGCTACTAAACTTAAAACAATTACACAGGCCGTGTTTATATCCAGTCCGGCACAGCTAAAGCGGCTGCATCAAGATAACGTTTTAATAGAAGAAAAGTCACATTTACAGTGGGTTTTCTCATCCGGTGGGCCGCTTCAAAATGAAGACGCTGTCACTTTAAATAAACAGCTAAATAAACCCATTACTCAAGTATTTGGCAGCACCGAAACTGGCGGAATTGCATATCGTCAGGTTGTGTCTTTAGAGAACGTTAGTCATTGGCAGCCATTTTTAGGGATCACATTACACAGTACCTCTGAACAACGATTAGTGTTGAATTCGCCTTTAGTTGAGCAAACAAACTATTTATTAGATGACCGAGGTACATTATTTCAAAATGGCCAATTTGAATTACTAGGTCGTTTTGACCGTATTATAAAGCTTGAAGAAAAACGCTTAAGCCTTGACGAACTAGAGCTACATTTATGCAAAAGTGAGTGGGTACAGGAAGCTAAAGTAATAACACTAAATGGGAAACGTTTAGTATTAGGCGCTGTTATAGTGCTTACACAGAAAGGACAAGCATATTTAAACGCCAATGGAAAGTTAGCGACTAATACGCTTTTAAAAGCACATACATTGAATCGTTTTGAAGGGATCTGTACGCCTAAAAAATGGCGTTTTCTAAATCAATTACCCTACAACACGCAAGCTAAAATAAATTTAAAAGTATTGGAGTCTCTTTTTGTCAAAGCTGATTAACACAAAGCCTGAACTTGTTAACTGTGTATCGTCAACGCAGAGTCATTGCCTAACGCTTTTTATACCGCCAAGTTTAGATTATTTTAAAGGTCACTTTAGTCAAGGGCCTATTTTAGCAGGTGTAGTGCAGCTCGATTGGGCCGTAGATGCCGTGCGAAAATACTTTAATGTTAAACGTGAAGTAAAAGATATTGAAGTGCTTAAGTTTCAGGTTGTTATTACCCCTGGTCTAACAATTAAATTAACTGTTGAAGAAAAGCCTGGCGGTAAGTATGGCTTTTCGTATCAATCAGATAAAGGCCAACACGCCTCAGGGCGTATAGTGTTTAAAAGTGATACAGATGAATAATTTTTGTATTGTTATACCTAATTTTAATCATGTAAGTGTTATAGATGAAGTACTTGCAACGTTATCTGAGTATACGCTGCCAATAATAATGGTTGATGATGCCAGTAGTGTGCAGGCTAAATCTCTTTTTGCTACTCTTGAGAAAAAATATGCCCACCTCACTCTTATATCGCATGAGCAAAATGAAGGCAAAGGCGGTGCGGTACAAACAGGATTGCGCTGCGCGTATGAGCAAGGTTATAGCCATGCAATACAAGTAGATGCAGATGGGCAACATAATTTATCAGATATCAAAAAGTTGATTGAGCTTTCAAACACACACCCACAGGCATTAATTAGTTGTTGCCCAGTGTATGATGAATCGGTTCCCAAGCACCGTTACTTAGCACGTTATTTAACCCATGTGTGGGTATGGATAGAAACGCTCAGCTTTAAAATTGTGGACTCAATGTGTGGTTTTAGAGTCTACCCTTTAAATGTGACTAATAAGCTTATGAGTGAGGTTAATCTCGGTAAGCGTATGGACTTTGATCCAGAAATACTGGTTAGGTTATATTGGCGCAACGTTCCATTTGTTTTTTTACCAAGCCAGGTTATTTACCCAGAAAATGGCTTGTCACACTTCCAGCCACTCCAAGATAATGTGCGTATTTCGTGGTTACATACGCGTTTATTTTTTGGCATGCTGCTTCGTTCACCTGTTTTACTATGGCATAAATATAAGAGACGTTATGGCCGTTAAACATTGGTCTAAAATGCAAGAGCGAGGTAACTTTTTAGGTATACAAATATTACTATTTGCCCATAAAGTACTTGGTCGTAAAGGGCTGTGGGTTATTTTGTTCCCGGTTGTTTGCTATTTGTTTATTACCGGTAAAGTTGCACGCGCGGCTTCTAAGCAGTTTTTAGTCCAAGTTAATAATTACAATAATGTTGAGCGTAAAGTAACTTTTAAACAACAGCTTATGCATTTTTGTAGTTTTGCCGATAGCGCCCTTGATAAAATTGATGGTTGGCTCGGTCGGATTTCAAAAAAGGATATCCAATATACTAATGAACAGCTGTTTATTGATTTAAATGAGCAACAGCAAGGGGCCATTTTTATTGGCTCTCACTTGGGTAACCTTGAGGTATGTAGAGCACTGAGCCAGCATCGCAGCAGTAAAAAAATTAATGTGCTTGTATTTACTCATCACGCTGTTGAATTTAATAAAATGCTTAAAAAAATTAACCCCGCGGTGTCGGTTAACTTAATTCAAGTGAGCGATATGGGGCCTGATCTAGCTATTTTATTAAAAGATAAAGTAGAGCAGGGTGAAATAGTCGTTATTGTTGGTGATAGAACAAGCGCTACAACGGGTGAGCGATCAACACGTGTTGAGTTTTTAGGTAAGCCAGCATCTTTTTCTCAAGGGCCTTTTATATTAGCTGCATTATTAGATTGCCCCGTTTACTTTTTATTTTGCTTAAAAGATAAAAAAACAAAAAAGTATCATGTGATTTTTGAACATTATAGCCAAACATTAAAAATACCCCGCTCACAAAGGCAAGGTCTATTAACCACTGTAATTACAGATTTTTCTGCACGTTTAGGCTTTTATGCCGCGCGGTATCCTTATCAGTGGTTTAATTTTTATGATTTTTGGCAAAACGATCAGCAAGTAGAACGCAGCAATGCAAAGGAGAAGTAGAGTGTCAGCTCAGGAAGTACAGCTTTTTGGAAACCAACAACTTTCTATTGAAGATATTGTTAATATTGCACATCAAAATACTCAGGTGCAATTAAGTGGCTGCGAGCAATTTAGCGCAAAAATTGATAGCGCGCTTAGCTTTTTAGACTCTCTACTCAAAGAAGATGGTGTGATTTATGGGGTAACTACAGGCTATGGTGACTCAGTCACGGTTCCTGTACCACTTAACTTAGTTGATGAGCTACCATTACATTTAACGCGCTTTCATGGTTGTGGACTAGGCGATGTGTTTAATAAAGTACAAGGGCGTGCAATTTTAGCTACTCGCTTAGCATCACTTTCACAAGGCTATTCTGGCGTAAGCTGGGAAATGCTTAATCTTCTCAAAGACTATTTAAACCTTGATATAGTACCTGTTATTCCTCAAGAAGGTTCGGTAGGCGCTAGCGGTGATTTAACCCCACTGTCGTATGTAGCAGGTGCTATGGTTGGTGAACGTGATGTTTTTTACAAAGATAAAATACTTAACAGCGCGCAGGTAATGCAAGCGGCTGGTTTAAAGCCTTTAACGCTTCGCCCAAAAGAGGGGCTTGCAGTTATGAATGGTACAGCTGTGATGACCGCACTGGCTTGTTTAGCGTTTGATAGAGCTAATTATTTAGCAAAACTTGCAAGTAGGATTACTGCATTGTCTAGCCTTGCTCTTAAAGGTAATAGTCATCATTTTGATGAAATTTTATTCTCTGTTAAGCCTCATCCTGGGCAGCAACAAGTTGCTAAATGGATACGAGATGATTTAAACCATCATGACCATCCTCGTAACGCTGATAGACTGCAAGATAGGTACTCTATTCGCTGTGCACCGCATGTTATTGGTGTATTGCAAGATAGTTTGCCATTTTTCAGGCAGATGATAGAAAACGAGCTTAACTCTGCAAACGATAACCCCATTATTGATGGCGAGGGTGAACATGTACTTCATGGTGGCCATTTTTATGGCGGCCACATTGCAATGGCAATGGATAGTATGAAAACGGCGATTGCAAATCTGGCAGATTTAGCCGACAGGCAAATCGCTTCATTGGTCGATACTAAATTTAATAATGGATTACCATCAAATTTATCAGATAGTGAGGCTGAACGTCGTTACATAAATCATGGCTTTAAAGCCGTGCAAATAGGCGCCAGTGCCTATACTGCTGAAGCGCTTAAGTTAACGATGCCTGCAAGTGTATTTTCTCGCTCTACTGAGTGCCATAATCAAGATAAAGTAAGTATGGGGACTATTGCCTCACGTGATTGTTTGCGTATTTTACAGCTTACAGAGCAGGTTATTGCAAGTACGTTACTAGCAAGTATTCAAGGGGTGAGGCTGCGTATTAAACAAGGCGAACTTGAATTTTCAAGTTTAACTGCAGATATGCAAGCGATGTATACTGACATAACTCATTATTTCGAAAACCTAACTGAAGATAGGCCAATGGAAGCGGTACTTAGACAAACCATTAGTTATATTCAAGAAAAACGTTGGGCTTTATATGAATAGTAAAGGCGCTTTGCTAACTCATGAAGTGGAAATTGAAATTCCATTTCATGACTGCGATCCGATGAATGTTGTATGGCATGGTAATTACCCTCGCTACTTAGAGGTGGCTCGCTGTGAGTTACTGCGATTATTTGATTACGACTATCCTCAAATGATGGAGTCGGGTTATGCGTGGCCAATAGTGGATATGCAAATTAAGTACGTGGCATCCGCCATATTTACCCAAAAAATTAAAGTGACCGCGCATTTAAAAGAGTTCGAAAACCGATTAAAAATTGATTATGTAATTACAGATGCCATAACGAATAAGCGTATTACTAAAGCGACTACCACTCAAGTTGCTGTTGAGATATCGACTAAAGAAATGCAGTTTGCCTCACCAGCGGTGATAGTTGATAAGCTTGCAAAAATACTTAGCTAATATTGGATGATGCTATGAATTATTTAAAAAATTGTGTGTTTGTTAGTTGTCTTTATTTTGTTTTTTTTAGTGCCAGCTTATTAGCTGCTACGACAGTTTCGGGTGAATTTAAGCAATTAAAACATTTTGCCGGCTTCTCTAAACCATTCATCTCTAAAGGGGAGTTTACACTTGAAGGGGAAAAGCTGCTTTGGTATGTAAAAACACCAGTGCAAAGTACATTACTAATCGAGAATGGCCAAGTATTTGTGAAAAATAAAGAGGGTGAGCTTACTCCTCAGCCTGGCAGCGAGCAGTTTGTAGGCTTATTAACTGACTTACTCGGATTAGATATGAGAGCCTTATATGCGCGGTTTGATGTAACAAATCAAACAGGCTGTTTATTATTAAAGCCAAAAGATACGCTATTAAAACAGCTGTTTAGCCATTTTATTCTTTGTGAAAATAACCAGCGTGTACAAAGTATAACCTTAAATGAGCACTCGGGTAGCAACACAGTAATAGAGTTTTCTTATGCAAATACACCTAATAATTAATAAGTGTAAGTAACCTTCGGGAAAGTGATGTGATTAAACGTATTAGTGTACTTATTACATGGTTTGGTTTTTTAGCTGTTTTACTTTGTGCTGCTTTGTATATCACTAAGCCTGTATTAAATGCTGATATGTTTAGTTTATTACCAAAATCACATTCTCAATTGGCGTACGGCGAAGAGGTCTTTTTTAAAAAAAATGCAAACCGTATTATGTTTTCATTTACTGGTGATGGTAAAAACTTAGCACATGACGAGCTTAAATCATGGCTGTTAAAACGTGATATAAAAAATAGCTTTGAACTGCCAAGCATTGAGCAGTTATCTTCAGTGTTCTCTGCGTATCAACATGCGCTGCTCAGCGACAATTATAAAAATAGTATGGTTGATAAAGCACAGTTTGAGTCATTTTACCTTACTCAATTAAATCAATTAGGAAACCCTTTTGTAAGTGCCACCCTAAAAGCCGATATTAGTTTAAGTCTTGCTGCATTTATAGGCGATAATTTAAAACAAAGTCAGTTATTCTCTTTAAAAAATGAGCGGTTAACGCGCCGTCTAAATCATACTGATTATGCTGTTATATTGGCTACCATTCCTAACAATAGCCTCCCAATTGATGAGTCTATTAAGCTTGCGAGCAGCATTAAAAATAAGCTTGAAAGTTTAAATGATACGTACCCACAGACCACTATTCGCTATTCAGGTGCTCTTTTTCATACAGCTGAAAACGCTCAGCAAGCTAAGTATGAAATGAGCTTACTTGGTGGCCTTAGTGTAATCGCATTACTTTTAATGGTGTTTTGGGTATTTAGGCAAGTCAGTAGCATTTTGCTTGCAAGCTTAACCGTACTTAGTGCACTGGCTGGTGGTGCTACGGCCATGGTATTTGTGTTTAATTCGATTCATTTATTAACACTAGTTTTTGCTGTAACCCTAATTGGTATAGCTATTGATTATGCATTTCATGCGATGACTGATTTAGCGTATGGCAACAGTTTTTACCAAAGTAGTGGGTTAAGTAAAGGCACAAAAACAGCTTTGCTTTTATCTTTTATTACAACAGGCCTCGGCTATAGCTGTTTATTAGGTGCGCCAATTTCACTTTTATCGCAAGTAGCAGTGTTTGTAATTGCTGGGCTTGCGAGCGCCTGGTTATTCACATTAATTATATTACCTATCTGGCAATCTAAGCTTGTACTCTCTGAGCGAAGTTTGATTAAAAGTCAGCAGTTATTAGGTTTAATGGTGCGCTTTAACCGTTGTAAGCAATCGGTTTTACTCGTATTGGGGCTGGTGTTAATGTTTTTGTTTTACCTTAAACCGGTTTCATTTAACAACGATGTACGTTTACTAAATGCAAGCCCACAGCAACTAATACTTAATGAGCAAAAGCATTTAACTTTATTGGGACAGTTAGATGCCCACATTGTATTTTTATTTGCATCAAATGCTGAACAACTACTGCAAAAGCAAGAGCAACTAATAGATGATTTAAAGCGTATTAACCCACATCTTAAACACAATGCTATTAAGCGTTGGTTACCTAGTAAGCGCACGCAAAAAAATAATTTAGCGCTCTTTAACGGGGCTGTTAAAAGCGATGTGTTAATTATCACTGAAAAATATACAGGGATAAAAGTTGAGTCAGCTAACACAGAACTTTTGAGTTACGACGCTTTAGCAAATAGTCATTTTTCAGCACTTTTAAATGCACAAATGTTTGTTGAGCCTAATAAGGCTGTTACTTGGTTTTCTGTATCGGGAATATCCACGCAAGCGCTAACTTCTAACGTTAATGCTTATGAAGATGCGTTTATATATAACAAGCCTGAGCAAATCAGTAGCC
This sequence comes from Pseudoalteromonas sp. UBA2102, assembly GCF_002331165.1. Lineage (NCBI taxonomy): Bacteria > Pseudomonadati > Pseudomonadota > Gammaproteobacteria > Alteromonadales > Pseudoalteromonadaceae > Pseudoalteromonas > Pseudoalteromonas sp. UBA2102. Next base: position 39,565 of record NZ_DCYU01000091.1, on the reverse strand, counting down.
TACTTAAAAACTACAGCCAGTATTTATTGCTTACATTGGGCGTGGCCATTGTTATTTGCTTTGTTTTATTTAGCTATAAATTTGGCCTTCGGATTGGCACTGTGCAGGTGATAACATTAAGTGCCAGCCTATTGACTATGCTTTGGGTATGTAATGCAGCGCAAGGAAGTATCTCAATTTTTAATCTGCTAGGTGGCTTACTCATTATTGGCCTAGCCATAGATTATTTAGTGTTTTACCAAATTAACAACTTAACGGCGGTAAATGTATTGGCCATTAGCTTGTCGGCCGCCTCTTCGATGTGTGTGTTTGGTATGCTCGCCTTTTCAGATACCCCCGCCATTTTTAGTTTTGGCCTTACTGTTATGGTAGGGATTTTAGCCGTATATATTTTATCTCCATTAAGTGTATTAAAGTCTCAAAAGGAATAATAATTTGAACAACCTTGAGCAGTATGATGTTGTGGTTATAGGGGCAGGACCTTCAGGTGCACTTGTAAGTAGCTTATTAGTACAAAAAGGCTGGAAAGTGCTGGTGCTAGAGCAACAAGTATTTCCTCGTTTTTCAATTGGCGAAAGCTTATTACCTCAATGTATGGAGTATTTAGCTGATGCTGGGCTAGTTAACACAATACATGAACATGCAGATGAGCTTGGCTTTCAATTTAAAGATGGTGCTGCGTTTCATCGTAATGGCCAAAATACAGCTATAAATTTTACTGAAAAATTTAGCCTAGGCCCGGGTACTACTTTTCAAGTTAAACGGGCTGATTTTGATAAGCTGATTGCTGATAGAGCGCAGCATCAAGGCGTTGAAATTCGCTATCAGCATAGTGTTATTGGTTTTACTGATGAAGCTGCTAGTGCGACGCTGCAAGTGCAAAATAATAAAAAACAAACGTATGATGTAAGGGCTAAGTTTGTACTTGATGCGAGTGGTTTCGGCCGAGTTTTACCAAAACTTTTAAATTTAGAAAAACCTTCTACTTTTCCTGTGCGTAGTGCTTATTTCAGTCACTTTAATGATGGCATTACTGACGAGCTGTTTGATAGAAATAAAATTTTAATAACCGTTCACCCTAAATTTAATGATGTTTGGTATTGGCTCATCCCCTTTAGTGATGGCACGTCCAGCATTGGGGTTGTTGCAAAGCAAACACGCTTTAATGAGAGTAGTGAAGCTGACACCTTAAAACAGTTTATAGAGCAAGACCCTTACTTAAAAAAACTTTTAGCTAATCGCGTACCTATAACACAGGCGCGTAGCATTAGTGGTTACTCTGCTAATGTATGTACGCTACATGGAAAACATTTTGCTTTACTAGGCAATGCGGGTGAATTTTTAGATCCGGTGTTTTCATCTGGGGTGACTATTGCTTTAAAGTCTGCACACTTAATTGCCCCCCTTATTGATGATTATTTAAATGGAGAAGTGATTGATTTTGAGGAATGTTACGCCGAGCCATTGCAGGCAGGAGTTGATTGTTTTAAAACCTTTGTTAAAGGTTGGTACGATACCCGATTTCAAGACGTTATTTTTTATTCAGAACAAAACTCGCAGGTTCGTGAAATGATCAGTGCTATTTTAGCGGGTTACGCATGGGATAAAAATAATCCATTTGTTGCTCAAAGTGAGCGTCGTTTAAATGTATTAGCGCAGCTATGTCAAAATTAATCCCAGTTATTGAGGCTCATACCAGACACTTTTTAAGATGTACTTTTATAGCTTTAGTGTGTGTTTGCATAACAGCATGTAGTAGCACATATAAAAGCAGTGAGCGTGTTGATATTTCTGCAGCCACTACACTTGATATTTCGCATGTGCCTGTACAAATGTTTGATCAAAATTGGCAGCATGTTTTATATATTCAAAACAATGAGAAAGAGCATACATTATTAGCACAATTAGAAATAAACAAGCAGGGTACTATCAACTTATTGTTAATGACTACACAAGGCTTACCTATTTTAAAGCTTGAGAAACTAAATAACCAACCATCTAATGTTACTAAAATGATACTCGGTGTTGATTTAGACCCAGCTTATATATTGGCAGATATTGCCTTAGTGCATTGGCCTGTATTATTTCTTAATGAGAAAATATCTGGGGCGATTATAAAGCAGATAGCCACACAAAGGCGTGTAGTAAAAAATAACCGCTCGATTATTACAATAAATTATAGCGATAATAAAACAGTACTAAATAATAGTGAGCGACATTATCAAATTACATTTGAGAAGGTAAACTAGTGACTTTTTGGTTAAATGATTTAGGCATTGTAAGTGCAATGGGCAAAGGCGTTGAAGATACAATTATTAGCCTAAATAACTTACAAAATAATGAAGCCCCACAGCTTTTAAAGACAAAAGATTTAAGCACAGAGGGTTTGCCATTTTATGTTGGGCACGTGGACTGCGTTCCTCTAAATCAAAAGCACCGTATTGATACGCTAATTGATATAGCCCTTGAGCAAATATCCCCAACACTTAAGCGTTTTTCACATATTGATAAATCACGAATTGCTGTTGTGGTAGGTACAAGTACATCTGGGGTGCATGATGGCGAACAAGCTCGAGCTGAACACGACAGTTCAGGTGTGTGGCCAAGTGACTTTTTATATGCTGATCAAGAACTTGCTACTCCTTCGCATTACATAGCCGAAAAAGTAGGGGCGTTAGGTCCTTGTTATAGTATTTCAACGGCATGTACCTCAAGTGCTAAAGCTCTCATTAGCGCAAAAGCTTTAATAACTGCTGACTTAGCAGACGTTGTAATTTGTGGTGGCGTAGACAGCCTTTGCAAACTTACCATTAATGGATTTAATGCCTTGGCATCAATGAGCACTGGAATGTGTAAGCCTTTTTGCGATGACAGAGATGGTATTAATATTGGTGAGGGTGCTGCGTTATTTGTCATGAGTAAAGAAGCACCGTTAGAAAATGGCGTCATGTTTTTAGGTGGTGGTGAAAGCTCTGATGCTCATCACATTTCGGCGCCAGACCCTAGCGGTAATGGTGCAAAATCGGCAATGAAAGCAGCTCTGGCCGTTGCTGACTTATTACCTAGTGATATTGACTATATAAATGCACACGGCACAGCGACAATTAAAAATGACGAAATGGAAGCCCTTGCAATTAATAGTGTGTTTGGCAACAATACACCGCTGAGCTCCAGTAAGTACTTAACTGGGCACACTTTAGGTGCAGCTGGTGCAATTGAAGCAGGTATTTGTTGGCTGTTGCTCAGAGGGAGAGGAAATATTACTTTGCCTTTTAATAAATGCACACACAGAAATAAGCTCGCAGATGTTAACGTTATTGAGCAAGCTAGCACGGTTAAATTAAATTACTGTCTATCTAATTCATTTGCGTTTGGTGGTAATAATGCCAGTTTGATTTTAGGTACTCATAATGAATAATTATTCTATAGAGCAGGTTGTACCCCACGATGCTCCTATGATCTTAATAGATCAGTTAGTTGAATACAGCGATGAAAGTGCAACCTGCTCTGTGACTATTACACCCCAAAGCCCTTTTTATAATGAGCAAATTGAGGGAGTGCCAAGTTATATAGGTGTTGAATATATGGCCCAGTCTATAGCTGCCTATGCTGGAGCATTAGCTAACGATATTAATGAAGCGGTTAAAATTGGCTTTTTGATCGGCACGCGAAAATATAAAACACATCAGGCCATGTTTTGTAAAAACAGCACCTTAACTATTTATGTTCACAAGCTTTACCAAGAAGAATCTGGTTTAAGTGTGTTTGAATGCCAAATAAGCGAAAATAAAAAAATACTGTGTGATGCAAAAATAAATGTATTTCAGCCAGAAGATCCGCTGGAATTTATAAGAGAAAACCAATGAATAAAAGAATTTTAGTGACCGGCTCTAGCCGGGGTATAGGTAAGGCTATTGCACTTAAACTTGCAGCTCAAGGCTATGACATTACTGTTCATTGCAGAACTGGTTTAGAGCAAGCTCAGCAAACATGTGCAGAAATACACGCACTTGGACAAAGCACTACACTACTACAATTTGACGTATGCGATAGAGCAGCGGCAAAGCAACAAATTGAGCAAGATATTACAAACAATGGTGCTTACTATGGTGTGGTGTGTAATGCGGGCATTACCAACGATATGGCTTTTCCGGCAATGCAGGGTGATGATTGGGATAGCGTAATTAGAACTGGGTTAGATGGCTTTTATAATGTTGTGCACCCAACAGTTATGCCCATGGTACAAACTCGTAAAGGTGGGCGCATTATTACTATGGCTTCAGTGTCGGGTATTGCGGGCAACAGAGGGCAAGTAAATTACAGCGCAGCGAAAGCAGGTATTATTGGCGCTACCAAAGCCCTATCGCTGGAACTAGCTAAGCGAAAAATTACTGTAAATTGTGTAGCGCCTGGTTTAATTGAAACAGCAATGACGGATGAGCTTCCGGTTGCTGAAATGATGAAAATGATTCCACTTAAACGTATGGGAACAGTGAACGAAGTGGCTGGTACAGTTGCATTTTTAATGTCTGATGATGCTTCTTACATCACTCGCCAAGTTATTTCGGTTAACGGCGGGATGGTTTAATGAAACGTGTTGTTGTTACAGGGATGTCGGTTATAACCGCATTGGGCGATGATTGGGATGAATTTAAAAGCGCCTTGATTAAAGGTGAAAATGCAGTTGTAACAATGCGTGAATGGGATAAAGCTGATGGGCTTAATACGCGCTTAGCTGCCCCTGTCACCCATTTTGAAAAACCTAACCATTATAAACGTAAGCAAATACGCTCAATGGGGCGAGTGGCGCTTATGTCCACACGTGCAACTGAGCGTGCGCTTGAGCAAGCTGATTTACTTGAACATAAAAGTCTTACAGATGGCTCTACCGGTGTAGCATATGGCTCATCCACCGGCTCAACACCGCCGCTTCTCGCATTTGCAAATATGTTGGAAAGTGGCTCAATGTCTGGAGTCACAGCTACAAGCTATATTCAAATGATGGCACATACAGCGCCAGTAAATGTAGGCGTATTTTTTGGCTTAAAAGGACGAGTGATCACCACAAGTTCGGCATGTACGTCTGGCTCGCAGGGTATTGGCTACGCCTATGAGGCAATTAAATTTGGTCGTCAAAAAATAATGGTAGCAGGGGGGGCAGAAGAACTTTGTATTACCGAAGCAGCTGTATTTGATACGCTGTATGCTACAAGTATTAAAAATGACACCCCTAAAAATACGCCTCGCCCATTTGATAAAAACCGTGATGGCTTGGTTATAGGAGAAGGTGCCGGTACTTTAATACTTGAAGAGTATGAGCATGCTAAAGCTAGAGGGGCAAATATATTAGCTGAGGTTGTCGGTTTTGGCTGTAACTCTGATGGACAACATGTTACTCAACCATCTTCAGATACCATGCAAATAGCTATTGAAATGGCATTGCAAGATGCCAATTTATCATCTGATAAAGTAGGTTATGTCAATGCGCATGGTACCTCAACCGATAGAGGTGATATTGCTGAGTCTCATGCTACTTTTAATGCGCTGGGAGTTAAACCTATTAGTTCTTTAAAAAGCTATTTAGGGCATACTTTAGGGGCGTGTGGTGCAATAGAAGCATGGGCTACTATTAATATGATGAGCGATAATTGGTTTGCACCTACAATAAATTTAACCGATATAGATAATGATTGCGCTGAGCTTGATTATATTAAGACACAAGGGCGAGAAATTAACACCGATTATGTCATGAGTAATAACTTTGCATTTGGTGGGATTAATACATCTCTTATTTTTAAACGGTATAAGCAAGATTAATCAAGTTTATAAACACTAATCACTAACTGTTGACTCATTTTTGCTGTATAATTTGCGACCCTTGATAAATGTGGCCGCAGGTTATACAGCATGAATTTTAAATCTTTTAGTTTTTCCCCTGAACTTATTCAGGCGTTAGACGAACTTAATTACCACACCCTTACGCCCATTCAGCGTTCAGCTATTCCGGCTGTTCGTAAAGGTAAAGACGTTTTAGCAAGTGCCCAAACAGGCACGGGTAAAACGGCTGCGTTTGCTTTACCTATCATCCAAAAATTAACTGAATCTGAGCTAAGCACAAGCAATGCTCCGCACGCGTTAGTGCTTGCGCCTACTCGTGAGCTGGCAGAGCAAATAGCAAATAACTTTAAAGCCTATGCAAAACATACCGCTTTAAAAGTAGTGAGCCTATTTGGCGGTGTTAATACCGCAGGCCAAGCAAATGCACTTAAAGACGGCGTAGATGTTGTAGTTGCAACCCCAGGGCGTTTACTAGATCATATTCGTTTAGGTAATTTAAGCCTAGCAAGCGTTAAACACTTAGTACTTGATGAAGCTGACCGTATGCTTGATATGGGCTTTATTGAAGATATGCAAAGTGTTATTAAAAGTTGTGACGAGCAGCGCCAAATTTTACTTTTCTCAGCCACTTTTCCAGCGGCTATTAAGCAGTTTGCAGCAAAAGTATTAAAACAGCCTGAAATTGTTCGCGTAGATCAAACTAATAGTACTGCAAGTACAGTACAGCATGTTGTGTACCCAGTTGAAGAGCGCCGTAAACAAGAGCTGCTTTCTGAGCTTATTGGTAAAAAGAACTGGCAACAGGTACTTGTGTTTGTAAACATGAAAGAAACGGCGGATGAGCTAGTTAAAGAGCTTAACCTTGATGGTATTCCTGCCACTGTATGTCATGGTGACAAATCGCAAGGTAACCGCCGACGTGCACTTCGTGAATTTAAAGAAGGCAAAGTACGTGTTTTAGTGGCTACCGAAGTTGCAGCGCGTGGTATTGATATTGAAGGCCTACCACGAGTAATTAATATTGATTTACCATGGCTTGCAGAAGATTACGTACACCGCATTGGCCGTACAGGTCGTGCTGGTAATCTAGGCCAAGCTATTTCGTTTGTAAGCCGCGAAGAAGAAAACACCTTGTTTGAAATAGAGTCGTTAATTGGCCAAAAAATCAAACGTGTTTACTTAGAGGGTTATGAAGTAAGTAGCCGTGAAGTACTTATTGATAAAATAGGTAAAAAACCAGCGCATTTACGTCGTAGCCGTACGAATAAGCCAACAGGCCAAGCAACAGGCGAAGCACGTGCGGTAAATCGCTCACGTATTTCAAATGTGCGTAAAAGCTTAAAAGGCGCCAAGCTTACCCTTAAAAAGTAAGCTTACAAAGTGTAGCGCTTTTAAAAACCTGAGGTTTACTCGGGTTTTTTTGTGCCTCAATTTAGCTCAAGGTTTAAACAAAAAAACCTCACTAAGTGAGGTTTTTGATTAATAACTTAAAAGGGTTAAGCGTTTTCTAACATTGAGAGTGCAACGGCTTCAGCCGCTTTAATACCATCAATACCTGCAGATAAAATACCACCTGCGTAACCGGCGCCTTCACCCGCTGGGTATAAACCTTTAGTATTTATGCTTTGGAAGCTTTTATCGCGCTTGATACTAATAGGTGATGATGTACGGGTTTCTACCCCTGTTAATAAACCGTCGTTTGTAGAAAAGCCACGAATCTGCTTATTAAAGGCTGGAATGGCTTCGCGTATTGCATCGATAGCAAACTGCGGGAGTACATTTGCTAAATCGGTGAGTTTTATTCCTGGTGTAAACGATGGTTGTACATCACCTAAATCGCCCGATGCTTTTCCTTTTAAAAAGTCGCCAATTAACTGTGCTGGTGCATCGTAGTTGCTACCGCCTAATGCATAGGCTTGCTCTTCTAGTTTACGCTGTAAATCAATGCCGGCAAGTGGGTGACCAGGGAAGTCTTTTTCAGGTGTAATACCTACTACAATGGCACTATTTGCATTGCGCTCACTACGAGAGTATTGGCTCATACCGTTTGTTACTACGCGGCCTTCTTCAGAGGTGGCGGCTACAACAGTCCCTCCTGGGCACATACAAAAGCTGTAAACTGTGCGGCCATTATCACAATGGTGAACGAGTTTATAATCAGCAGAGCCTAAAATGGGGTTACCCGCGTTAGGCCCAAAACGACACTCATCAATCATCGATTGTTTGTGCTCGATTCTAAAGCCCACAGAAAACGGTTTTGCTTCTACGTAAATGCCTTTATCGTGAATCATTTTAAAGGTATCACGGGCGCTATGTCCCACAGCAAGTACTACATGGCGAGTATTGAGCTTTTCACCGTTTGAAAGCGTTAAGCCTGTTACTTGTCCATCATCTATATGAATGTCGTCTACGCGGGTACTAAAGCGGATTTCGCCGCCAAGTTCAATAATACGTGCGCGCATTTTTTCAATCATGGTAACAAGTTTAAACGTACCAATGTGTGGCTTACTTACATATAAAATTTCATCTGGTGCGCCGGCTTCTACAAATTCGGTGATAACTTTACGCCCGTAATGTTTTGGATCTTTTACTTGGCTGTATAGTTTACCGTCTGAAAATGTACCTGCGCCACCCTCGCCAAACTGCACATTAGACTCTGTATTAAGGGTACGTTTACGCCAAAAGCCAAAGGTGTCTTTGGTACGTTCGCGTACTTCTTTACCGCGCTCTAAAATAATAGGGTTAAAACCCATTTGAGCCAGCACTAAGCCCGCAAATAATCCACACGGGCCAAAGCCAATTACTACAGGGCGCTCAGTAAGGTTAGCGGGGGCGTGGGCAACAAATTTGTATGAGGTATCAGGGGCAGGTTTTACGTGCTGATCTTTAGCAAATGCGTTTAACAGCGCTTCTTCGTTATCTACTTCAATATCGAGGGTATAAATAAGTAAAATAGCCGTTTTTTTACGTGCATCGTACCCACGTTTAAACACATTGTAGCTGTGTAGCTGCGCTGGCTGTATTTTTAGTTTATCAACTATGGCTTGGCCTATAGCGTCTTCGTTATGATCAAGCGGCAGCTTTATTTCGGTTAAACGTATCATTGTTATCTCTTTTAGGTGTCTTAGCGGTCATAGTATCCGCTCACAATAAGAAGTGTAGGGCACGTAATGGCTATACATTAAGGGCGCATATATTACGTTAAATTGACCGCAGATGGCACATATTTATTGTGTTTTTAATGGGGTTGGGTATGATCCTAGCTTTAGATAATTAATTACTAGGTTTAAACTATTATGGCGTTTGTGGTCACCGAAAACTGTATTAAGTGTAAATACACAGATTGTGTGGCAGTGTGCCCTGCAGATGCCTTTTACGAAGGCCCTAACTTTTTAGCAATAAGCCCTATTGATTGCATAGATTGTGGATTATGCGTACCAGAGTGCCCAGCTGAAGCAATTTACCAAGAAGACGAGCTGCCGGAAGACCAAAAAGAGTTTACCGAGCTTAATGCTGAGCTTGCATTGGTGTGGCCACGCATTGTTGAGGTAAAACCAGCGCCTGCTGATGCCGATAGTTGGAATGGCGTGGCTAATAAGCTTAAATTAATTGAAACCTAGCTTTTAAATTAAGCCTTTAATATTAATTAGTTAAAAAAGCTATTGTTTTTAGTATCAAACTATTAACAAATGTACTGACTTAAATTACACTGCATAAATAAGTTTACCTTTTAAGGGTAAACACGTCTAAATGGATGTTTATGCAGTACTTAATAATTATAAAAAAACAATGCAGTGCTTTATTCCCCTTCTTATTAGCACTTTTATTTTCTAACCACCTTTACGCCAGTGAAAAACAGCAGCATTCTCTTGTACATATAAATGCAGATATTACTGTAGATGGCGTACTTGATGAGCCCCACTGGCAAAATGCCACTTTAGTTCCTATAGCATTTCAAGATGAGCCTAACGAAAAGGGCACCCCACCGGTTAAAACCGATGCTTACATGTATGAAGATGGCAGCAACTTATATGTTGCATTTGTAGCCGAAGATCCACAGCCGAGCGAAATAACAGCTTCTCTTCGCGACAGAGATACGCTTTGGCAAGATGATACGGTTATTTTAATTATTGACACTTTTAACGACGAACGTTCAGCTTACGAATTTTATGTAAATCCATTGGGTGCGCAAGGTGATACGCGAATGAGTGACAACGATGGCTGGCAATCAGACCCGTCTTGGGATGCAATATGGGATAGCGCAGGGCAAATTACCGACCAAGGGTTTGTGGTTGAAATGCGTATACCTTTTAAAGCGCTAAGATTTCCTGAAAATAAAACAGATTTAACGTGGGGCTTTGCCCTTATGCGAAATTACCAACGTGATGTACTGTATCAGCTTTCAAATATGGGGTTTGACCGAGATATAAAATGCAGTTTATGTCAGTTTGATAAATTAAATGGTTTTAAAAATATAAAAGCCAGTAAAAATCTGCAACTAACGCCTACACTTACGGCGCTCAGAAATGATTCAAAACCTATCTTGCCAGGGCAGTGGGATAATGGCGATATAGACACCGAAGCTGGCCTTGATTTACGCTGGGGGGTTACACAAGATGCGGTAATTAATGCCACTATAAACCCAGATTTTTCGCAAATAGAAAGTGATGCGTTAGCCCTTGATGTCAATACCACGTACTCAATTTATTATGCAGAAAAACGACCATTTTTTTTAGACGGCGCATCCTACTTTAAAAGCAGTTTATTTGAACTATTGTATACCCGCACTATTGCAGAGCCTGAAGTAGGGGCAAAATTAACAGGTAAAACAGGGCAACATAGCTATGCATTTATGTATGCCGATGACAATAATAGCAATATTTTATTGCCAACAAATCAAGGCTCTGGTTTTGCAATTTTAGAGGATAAAACCCATGCAGCAGCGGCGCGTTATCAATACGATATTGGCAAACAAGGCACTATAGGGCTAAGTACGACTCACCGCGAAAGCGATGATTACTACAATACAGTGCTTTCTGTCGATGGCAGCTATTGGTTTAATCAATCAGATCTACTGACCTACCAGGTAGCTACAACAGATTCTAAAAACTCTGATTTTTTAACAAGTAACTATAACTTATCTAAAACTCAATCTGATGAAGCGTACGCTATAGAGTTTACCCGTGATAAACGTGACTACAATTTGTTTGCCAGCTACGAAAACATAGGTAAAGACTATCGCACTGACTTAGGTTATCAAGAAAAAGTAGATTATGAGAACGTAGGCTTTGGGGGCGGACAAACCTGGTATGCAGATGAGTCTGGCTTATTAACGTCATGGTCTTATGAGGCTGATTGGGATAAAACATGGGCGCAAAATGGCGACCTACTTGAAGAAGAATACCAAGGGTTTATAACATTAAAAGGGCAAAAGCAGTCTATTTTTGAAATTGGCTTACTGCATCGTTATGAAAACTATAATGATGCTTTTTATAACCAAAATATTGGCTTTGTTTATACGGGCTTTAAACCTAAAAATAATATATGGCTTTCGTTTTATGGCGAGTATGGCAGCCGCATTGATTACGCCAATGAGCAAATTGGCGATTCGTATGCAACGCAAACACAAGTTACGTGGGATATAAACGATCATTGGCAAGTAGACGCTACACATAACTACAGCGTTTTAGATAACCCTCAAGGGGAGCGAGTTTATACTGCTAACTTATTAGATTTTAGGCTTTATTATAAATTTAGCATGCGCGCTATGCTCAAGCTTATATTGCAATTTGAAGACATTGATAGAAATAAAGACGCCTACTACTACCAAGTTAGCCACATTAATAAAGACTACGGCAGCCAATTAGTTTACTCGTACAAAATTAATGCTCAAACATTATTTTACTTAGGCTACTCAGATAAAAGCTATCAAGACGATTCCCTAAAACACGTTGAAAGAGATCAACGCACATTTTTTACAAAAGTTAGCTATGCATGGCAACTTTAAATAACCATTAAAAGGATGAATATGAAAACAATAAAAATAACTATCGCAGCTGCAATGGTAGCAACCCTAGCGGGTTGTGCTGCTAAGCAAGATATAACTCGCTTTGACACTGTGAAACCAGAAGTAGTATGTATAGCTGAACATAAGGCAGTTAAAGAAGGCGTTGTAACAGCAATGGAAGAAGGGTTTGCAAAACATAACGTCAAAACACGTGTAATTGCTGCTAACTATGTATTGAAACATCAGGAGTATCAAACTGAATTACCTAATGCTGACATCGCAGGGTGTAATGCCGTTGCTTATTACGTGGCTAACTGGCATTGGGATTTAGCGTTGTACATGTCATACGCGAATATTTGGGTTACAGACGCTCAAACCAATAAAAAAATTGCGCAAGCATCTTATCGCACCGGCGGTGGTTTGGATAAGTTTATAGACGCGAAAGAAAAGATTATCGAACTAATCGATGGTATGTATTAAATACTTGTAATATTAGTTTTTTCAAACATTTTAAGCTTAAGGTTTATTTTTATTCATCACACTCTATAATTAGTTAATTATTAAGCATTAATTTATTCTTTTTGAGTACAGTTCTAAAAATTTTAATGAATAAGGACTGTGCTATGGCTTGCTTAGTACTAAAAACAGGCGATATAATCGTCTTTTAGTAACGGGTTTATAGGATAAGTAATTTAGATGGATTTTGTTGATGAATAAATTTAAACCCTTAGGCGGCATTTTTTTTGTATTTATCTTGTTTTGCTTTTGTTTAAACATCGAACTAACAAACCAGATTAACCGCATTAATTTATTCAACCCTGATATAGATTTACGCCACTTTGATATTGTAGATACAACGCTCGAAATGGCGCCTTGGTATAACCCTATGCTCAATGGGCACTATTTAATACACCAGCCTTCTGCCGATTTCTTGTTAGTTAAAACTACCGACACGGAATTTATCGCTGCAAACGCAACAAAGCTTATTTTAATGACGTTAACGTCGCCAATAAACTTTATATTGGTGTGTATGGTATTGTTTGTTGGCTTTACAATTATTCGTAAAGAGCGTAAAAAAATCTCTTATCAGCATCAAATTGCACAGCTGAATAACAACGCTAATCAATTGCTTGTTGCCTTTAACCTACAACCCCAACACGACAACCCGTCAGGGCTGGGCAATTTAAGCCAGTCAATAAACAATTTAAATACCCATGTCGCTAATTATTTAAAGCAAACACAAACAAGTATCTGCCAAGATAAACTAACCTTGCTCATTGACCGCCATGCTTATATTGAGCATATAGATAGGCAAATAAATTTTACTGATGAAGAGCAGCTTAAATGCGCCTTATTGTTTATTGACCTAGATGGGTTTAAGCAGGTAAATGACTCGTTTGGCCACAGCTTTGGTGATGAAATTTTGGTGCAGGTTGCTACGCGCCTAGCTAACGTATTACGCCATCATAAATTAAGTAATATTAATGAGGCGAATCAGTTAGAGCAAAATTTATCACGTTTAGGCGGTGACGAATTTTCAATTTTTATTGAGTCGGTAGATACCGATAATAAAGTGGTCGATATTGCTAAGCACGTACTCAGTGAACTTGAAAAAGACTTTGTACTAGGTAATAAAATAATAAAAATTAGCGCCAGTATTGGTATAGCGGCTTACCCAGAGAGCGCATCAACCCCACAAGCATTATTGCAATTGGCCGATGTGGCAATGTACCGTGCAAAAAGCGATGGTAAAGGCATTTTTAAAGTGTACTCCCCAGAGATGGGTAATAAAATGCGCCGCTATCACTATTTATTAGAAGAGTTGCGTTTAGCGGTTGCATGTAAAGACTTTTACTTATCTTTTCAACCTATCGTGCATGTAGAAGATTGCATGATAGATTATTTTGAAGCGCTTACACGCTGGGATCACCCTATAGAAGGGATGATTTCACCGGCGGAGTTTATACCTATTGCCGAAGAGTCTAACCTTATTTTAGAGCTCGGCGATTGGATTATGCATGAGTCGTGTAGGCAAATGGCGGCATGGCATAATGCCGGTATGCGCAAAGTAAAAATTTCGGTTAATGTATCGGGTGTGCAACTAAAACACCGCTCAGTGTACGATTGGATAATGAAAAACCTAAAAAACACAGGGCTGCCATCGCATTCTTTAATGCTAGAAATAACAGAGTCTACGTTTATTAAAGCCAGTAAAAGTATGATTGAAGAGCTTGAGCGGCTTCGTGCAGAAGGTGTGACAATTGCTATTGACGATTTTGGTACCGGCTTTAGTTCATTAAGTACATTGGCTGATTTGCCCATTGATGTAATAAAAATAGATCGCTCGTTTATCTCTCAAGCCGATAAAAGTCCAAAGTACAATGACATCCTTAATACGATTAGCGAATTAGGTCAAAAGTTAGGACTTAAAATAGTGGCAGAGGGCGTAGAAGAAATCGAGCAGTTTGAACTTGTAAAACGCATGGGAGTAAGCTCTGTGCAAGGTTATTTGGTTAGTCGCCCAGAATCCTCTATCAATGTGGGTAACAAAGTTTTGCGTAAAAATACGGCTAACTTATCTGCAGCGGGCACCAGCGCGTGGGAAATAGAAAGTTAGAGCCTGTTTATTATAGGTAATTTAATAGCTTATGTAGGGTTTTAGGCTCAGGCTATTTTATGAAATTGCCCCACCGATAGCGATTAACTTAAGCATTCACTGGCCCAGCTATTTAGCCCACAAAACGTTAAACCCTGTATTGTGCTTAATTGCCCCTAAATAAAACTAAGTTCTTTAGGGCTACAGCCTTAAAATTTAGTAAAAAAAATGCCACTTTTAAAAGTGGCATTTTTGTTTGTAGATTCTAACAACTACAATTTTATAAATCGAATGTGCGTGATATAGCAAGTACTATACGCTCATCAGCGTAATCGTAATCTAGGCTTGTGTCTTCAGCAGCAATCTCAATACCAAAGCCTTCGTAGCTAGTTTGGTACGCTAGGCGGTAATGTTTGTATGATTTCTTTTGGTTTACATCCCATGCCCATTTTTCGCCATCAAGCGAATTAGAAATATCAAAGCTTGCACGAATGGCATGATTTGGGGCAATTTCAAAGGTGTGGGCAATCATAGAAATAACATGGCCAGCACCTGTACCAAAGTAATCCCAGCTATACCAAAAGTTTAGCTCTGTTTGACCATACTCACTTGCATAGCCAAATTTTGTGTAGGCTTCGGCGTAGTTACCATCGCTGTTATTACCTTGGTATGTGTAATAAGCAATACCGTAATCAGCGCTAACCGTGTCAGTTAAGTGCACGTATTTACCTAGGTAGGCATCAAGTTCAAAATCAGTGTCATCACCAAAATCTACATTAGATGCCCATGCACCTGCGTACACACCGCTGTCGAACGCGTAATCAAGGCTTGCTTGAATTGCAGGGTCGTTATCAGTTTGTGTTACACCGTTAAAAGTATAGTCAGATGCTGCTGTAATGGTTGTTGACCAGTTAGCTGACACCGTAGTTGATAAAAGTGCGAAAGGTAGCGCTACTGCTAGTTGTTTTAGTTTGTTATTCATTGTTGATCCCTAATGTACAGTTTCTATTTTTGTGTAATCTATTTTGTTTGCTTTTGGCGAACTGTCTATATTGTTAACCGTTTTAAATTTGCTGTAGCCAATAAACGCAGCACAACCAAAAAACAGTGCAATTACTAACGCGCCAACCCATTGAATTTGTAAAAACTCAAGCTTAAACAATAGGGTTAGTAACGAAAGGGCAACAATATTGAGTATCATATAGTTCATTTTACCTAAACGTTTAACCGTTAAGTTAAGGTTATCTGTGTATAAGCGTATTAATGAATCAAGCGAATTAATAACAAACACTATCCCAACAAATACCATGGCAAAGTTTTTAATACCCGCTGTTGAAATACCCATTTCGTGGTAGTGATAAAGTACGCTAAACCAAATCGCAATCGGAATAGATGGAAATATCAACATTGCACCTAATACTTGGTATGTTTTAAGGCCGCCTACAAAACGAGACGTAAATTGGCCAATCATAATGCTCCACGCAAACCACCAAAATAGATAAAATTCATGGTAGTCATTAAGCGGTAAAACAAACTGATTTATATTGGCAAAGTAAGTACCAATTTCAGCAAGGTTATTGGTAAATGCCGACATTTCGCTATCACCAACGACAAAGGCACCTGCCCACATAAAGGCAATTAATGCGATAAATAACCACGTTGTAGAAATACTTAAAAAGCGCACGTATTTAATATCTGTACTTGAGTACACAGCAAAGCAAATAGCTGCAAATACAATAAAGTAGAAGGTAGGTATAACGCTCGAACCATCGCCTAGCTCTGGTAAGTACCACGGCAAGTTAGAAAGCAGTAGGTAAGCTGTAAAGGCACATGTGCCAATAATAACTACGTTATTAATGAACTTAACCCATGAAATTTCGAAAAATTTAACTTTGGGCTCTATTACACAGAAATAAAAGCACGTAAGAAAGTAAAATCCCCAGATCAAGAATCCCCAATAGCCAAACTCAATAGCCAGTGGGTTTGCAAACGCGTATTCTGGGCTTGCTTTTATGTCTGCATAACCTGCAAATTCGGTTAATGGAAACATGATTAGGCCAACGTCTAGGCCTGAGGTAAATAAGATTGCGATAAAGGTAAAAGTTCTCACTGGTGTTATGCCTACTACGCGTACGTTACCCCATTTAAATAAAATAGTAATAACAGCAAGTAGCGTAAATATAATGCCAGCACTAAGCCATATAGTCATTATCGCCCTCCCAAAATGAATAAAAGTAACTCATAAGTTCTCCGTTTTTGTTTTATTACTTGCACAAACACCGCGTAACCAATTTACGCCGTGAGCCACTGCAAGTTGAACGTGCCCTACATAGTGTTAGGCACGTTATGGCTTAATTAAATCTCGCTATTACGTTGCGTTGTTTGCCAGTTACTGCTCATGGCAACGTTTACCGATGCCTGTGTAAGTGGGGTTTTACCTAAAATTAGATCAGCTGCTTTTTCTGCAACCATAATTGTAGGGGCATTTAAGTTGCCATTTGGCACCGTAGGGAAGATTGACGAGTCAACAACACGCAGCCCTTCAATACCGTGAACTTGGGTATTAGAATTAACCACGGCCATGTCATCTTCGCCCATTTTGCAAGAACAAGACGGGTGATAGGCACTTTCTACTGCTTGGCGTACAAAGGCATCTATTTCTTCGTCGCTTTGAATGTGCTTACCTGGTTGAATTTCTTCATCGCGGTAGTCATCAAATGCGCTTTGCTCAATAATGTCGCGAGTTAGGCGCACACACGCTCTAAAGCCTTCAATATCGTCTTTATGCTGCAAGTAGTTAAATAAAATTTTCGGCGGTTGCTCAGGATTAGCTGATTGAATAGTGACACTACCACGGCTTTTAGGTTTGTTATGACCTACATGCACCTGAAAACCATGACCCGCAAATGCACTGCGCCCATCGTAGCGCATCGCCGCTGGTAAAAAGTGGTACTGAATATCTGGCCATTCAACGTCTGGTTTTGAGCGAATAAACGCACACGACTCAAAGTGGTTTGTTGCACCTAAGCCTTTTCGGGTCAGTAGCCATTTAGCGCCAATTAAGCCTTTTGAAATAAGACCTAATTTACCGTTTAAGGTAATAGGTTGTTTACACTTATACTGAAAGTAAAACTCAAGGTGATCTTGTAAGTTTTGACCTACGCCTGGTAAATGATGCTTTACCTCAACACCAGCTTCTTCAAGTATGGCTTTATCGCCAATACCCGAAAGCTGTAAAATATGAGGTGAGCCAATTGGACCTGCACTTAATACAACGTCTTTAGTCGCATGCGCCGTTTTAAGAGTGCCATTTACTGTGTATTCAATGCCTGTGGCTTTTTTGCCTTCTAAAATCACTTTTTGTGCTAAAGCACCTGTAATAACTGTTAGGTTACTGCGTGATTTTACTGGGTCTAAATACTCGCGCGAGGCCGAACTGCGAACACCGTCTTTAACAGTCATGTGCATCGGGCCAAAGCCTTCTTGCTGAGCTGCGTTGTAGTCGTCTGTGTGTGCATACCCTGCTTCTACACCTGCTTTAATAAAGGTGGTGTAAAGCGGGTTTTGCATTTCGTTACCGTTATTAACGCCAAGCGGGCCTGTGCCACCACGGTGAGCATTTTCACCTAAATAAAAGCTTTCTGCTTTTTTAAAGTAAGGTAAGCACGACTGATAATCCCAGCCGTTAGCACCGTGTTGCTGCCACTCGTCAAAATCTTTCGCGTGGCCACGTACATATACCATGCCATTAATTGATGACGAACCGCCTAACACTTTACCGCGTGGGCAATGCATTTCTCGGTTATCTAAATACGGCTCTGGCTGAGTGTGAAATTGCCATGCGTATTTATCTGTATTCATAGGAATAGAGAGCGCAGTTGGCATTTTTATAAATATACTTTTATCGCTACCACCGGTTTCTAGCAATAGCACTTTATTGTTTGTATCTTCAGATAAGCGATTTGCAAGTACACAACCTGCAGAACCGGCGCCAACAATAATATAGTCGTAAGTGTTACTCATAGTTGCCACCTTAAAACGGACTTTCTATGTCGGCCATGCCCACATAAATAGACTTAGTTTGCGTGTAATGATCAAGCGTTTCTATGCCATTTTCACGGCCAATACCTGATTGCTTGTAACCACCAACAGGCATTTCAGCAGGTGAATTACCGTAAGCATTAATCCAACAAATACCGGCTTCTAATTGGTGAATAACACGGTGCGCACGTTTAATATTGCTAGTAAATACGCCTGCAGCTAAGCCAAGGTGTGTACCATTTGCACGGGCGATAACATCGTCTTCGTCTTCAAAAACAAGCACGCTCATAACTGGGCCAAAAATTTCTTCTTTAACAATAGTCATGTCATCGTTGCAATCGGTAAATACCGTAGGCGCTACAAAGTAGCCATTAGGCGCTGATTCAGGAGAAAGAGTTGTACCGCCAGTAAGTAGCGTTGCACCTTCGGCCAAGCCACTTTCTATGTAGCTCATTACCAATTCTTGATGCTTTTTAGAAATTAGTGCCCCAAAGTTAGTATTTAAATCTTGTGGGTCGCCGGCAATAATATTTTGCTCAGTACGTGTTTTAAGCTCATCAATAAATTGTTGATATACATTTTTATGAACATAAATACGGGTACAGTTAGTACAAATTTCGCCTTGCGTATAAAAGTTACCTAACATGGCAGCACTGACTGCTTGCTCAATATTGGCATCTTCAAACACTAATAAAGGTGATTTACCACCTAACTCCATTGTTACGTCTTTTAATGTACCGGCAGCGCTTGCCACTACTTTTTTACCTGTGCCTACTTCACCAGTGAACGACACTTTGTCTATTTCACTGTGAGAGGTTAACCACTGACCTACATCACCGGCTCCTTGCACAACGTTAAATACGCCGGCAGGTACGCCTGCTTCAACAAAAATTTCAGCTAGTTTAATAGCACCTAAAGGGGTTTCTTCTGAAGGTTTAAAAATAAACGCATTACCTGCGGCAAGGGCAGGGCCCGATTTCCAACATGCAATTTGCAGCGGGTAGTTCCATGCACCAATACCAGCACAAATGCCTAGTGGCTCTTTGCGGGTATAGTAAAAGTCTTCGCCAACCATTTGCTGCTGGCCAACTTGCGCTGGTGCTAGGCCTGCAAAGTATTCAATTACATCTGCGCCTGTTTCTATATCAACGCAGTTAGCTTCTTGCATTGGTTTACCTGTATCAAGCACTTCAACTAAGGCAAGCTCATCATTACGCTCACGCAATAAAGCAACCGCTTTTAATAAAATACGGCTACGTTCTATTGGGCTCATTTTTGACCATTGAGCAAAGCCTTGTTTTGCACTTTCGATAGCCGCGTTTTGAATAAATTCGTCGGCTACTTCTACCGAGTAAATAACTTCATCTGTGGCTGGGTTTTTTACATCAAAAGTTTCACCACTTTGGTTTGCAAGGAAGTGGCCGTTAATAAAGTTTTGATAGACAGGTGTAGTCACGCTAGGCTCCATATTGCTTGATGAGTGAATGTACATAGCTTTTTGCTAATGTTTCACTGTGTTTAAATTGGTTTTCGTCAGATTGACTTAATACTGCTCTTAACCATAGGCCATCAATCATGGCGGCGCTAAGTTCTGCAGCTTGTTTTGCTTGCTTTACGGGCATTAGTTGCTTAAAAGAAAATGCTAAATTACTTTGCAAGCGATTACTGTTTACATTTTGCAGCCTGTGCAGCTCTTGATCGTGCATTGACTGCGCCCAAAAACTTAACCACGTACGCGTGGTGTCATTGCGCTGTTGAACAAGTGCAAAGTTGGCCTCAACAATAAACATCAAACGCTCAATTGCGCTGGTGGTTGGCTCAACTTTTTCAATTAATTCATTTTTTAAATTCGATAACAAATACCTAACGGTTGCCTCTATTAACCCCTGCTTACCACCAAAGTAATGGCTAATAATGCCAGATGATAAACCCGCATTTTTACTGATGGTGTTAATGGTTGTTCCTTGCAAACCGCGCTGTGCAACTGACTCAATGGTCGCGTCAATTAGCTGCTGACGCCTGACAGGTTCCATTCCGACTTTAGGCATAATTTTTATTAATTGAACGTTCAATAAAGATAAGCTTAATGTAATAGCTCTAACAATTCAAGGCGCAAGTAAACAACCAGATACCAAGATGTAGATGGATTATTAATAAAAACGGGTTAATTTGTAGTAGTACCATATGTAGGTCTTTATTAATAAAGTCAACTATATTCAATGGGTTACACTTTTATTTTTAAACGCTAAAAATAGTAAGGATTTGTTTACGGGGTATGAGTAATAAAAAAGATAAATATTCGTTAGAATGGTAATAGTTAGAGTACGAAGGGTATTTTAAATAAGCAAACGAAACCATTTCACATGTTTAATTAGTGTACTAATTAAAAAAGTAGCAGTGTGTAATGGCTATAAGAGGAGGGGTTAAGGTTAAAAAAGGCGTGTAAATTAGGCGCTATTAATAACGCCTTTAAATAATAGCGGGTAGCGTCTAAGGCGATTACCTATGTAATCATCGGCTAAGATTTGTTGGCATATAAAATTAACATCGTTACTGGCCTCAAACACCCAGTCAAAGCGTTCAATAGCCAGCAAAAAACCGCGTTTAAGGTGAGTCTGTTCGCGGTATTCATTTAGGTTTCGACGGATTATCTCCAGCTTTTCTGGGTGCGCTTGCAGCTCAGTAATGACCTGGTTTATAAACGAGGTGGTTTGCTTGCTTGTGGTGCGTTTACGAATGCGTCTTGGCTGCATTATTCCTCATTAGCAATGTTGTATAGTTTTTTTAAAAAGTCGTCTTTATGTTTGTCATGCTCATAATCTAGGTGATAAGCATTATGAAACCCAAAGCGCAATAATACGCCGCTACCTTCTAAGTAAATAGTGTAGCCGTCAATGTCAGAGTAAGCCGAAACACCTTGATAATGTTTACCAATATCATTTTGTTTACCGCGCTGCTGAATACGTTCGTACACAGAGAGGATCTGCTTGTTATCGAGTTCGTTTTTCATCATTAACCCTTTATTGTTTAAACCTATTACGTTTTATATATGAGGGTCGATCACCGTAAAAACAATGGCTAAAAAGCGCTAAAATAATCTTGCTATTAACTGGTTTTACCTTATGCTCAAGCCTCATTTTTTGTTGAGCTTACACCATGATAGACAAGGCTTTACTCCTTAAAACTCGCGAACTGTCAGAGCAATTAATTGCTTTACAAACACCCATTAGAATACTCGATGCCATTAACTGGGATAAACAAATCAAAGAGACGTTTTTCAGGCAAAAGTGCCAAAAAAATCCGCTAATCGATAGCGCCTATTACCAGCAACGAGATTTAGGATTTGTCCCCAGCGAATTACGCCAAGCGTTTTCTAACTTGCATCGCAATATTATTAACCAGTTAGGTCAGCTAAATCCTATTTCTCAATACATGGGTAAAATGTGTAGTGAGTATAAAACGGTGCTCAGTATGCTTGAGTATAGAGGAACGCCTGAGTTTCATGATTTGTCGGTAGAGCTTTTTGGTCACCCAAAGGATTTATTTCATGCGGGTGAACCTTCACTGTTCGAACTTGCCAATATGCTAGAAAAACCACTGCAAAACTTATTAATAGCCGATATTTTGCCAGATGATCCTAAAAATATTAATGCAAGTGATGCCGTGCGTATTTTATCTGAGCAAGTAAATAGCAGTATGGCGGGTATTAATGTAGAGGTTATGCTCAGCGATGGGATTGTCAGTGATGCTGCTGCAGGTGCAAATAACATTAAGCTAAATCAAGATGTTAAATTCTCCCAGCGTGAGCTCGATATTTTAGAAGTGCACGAAGGGTGGATACACGTAGGTACAACGCAAAACGGGCTAGCTCAGCCTTATTTAACCTGTTTAAGTAAAGGGACGCCAAGCTCAACAGTGACTCAAGAAGGCTTAGCTGTTTTAACGGAAATAATTACCCTTAAATCAACGCCTAGGCGTTTATCAAAGTTAGTAAATCGTATTCAAGCAGTTACTAAAGTGATTGATGGCGCAGAGTTTGTTGATATATACCGTGACTACTTAGCGCAAGGGCTTTCAAAAGATGAAAGCTATACGTTAGCACAACGTGTTTTTAGGGGCAGCACGGCAACAGGCTTACCTTTTACTAAGGATATTGCTTACATTAAAGGATTTGTGCTGGTATATAACTTAATTCGTGTTGCTATACAGCTTGGGCGCATTGATCAGCTGCCATTATTGTTGGTCGGAAAAATATCGATTGATGATTTTAGGCTTATATCGCAATTACATAGTTTAGGTGTAATAGAAAGCCCAAAATTTGTACCACCACATTTTAAAGATTTACGAGGTTTAGCAACATGGCTAAGCTTTGGCAGATTTATAGGTGACTTATCGTTTGAACAGTTAGAAAACGACTATAAACCATTATTTTTGTAATAAGTAGTGCAGGTTGCTTTTATTAGAGCCTGCTTTGCTGATCAAAAAGGTAAACAAGCCCCAGTTATTTAACGCAATAAAAAAACGCAGTTGGAATGAGCAACTGCGTTGAAATGTATAGGTACAAGCCAGCGTACCTATAGCGAGGAACTTATTTTCTTAACCTGTTAATACTTGGCTGTGCATTTGCTCGTTTAATACAACGACCTCAGCACGTTTAAAAAAGTTAAAGTCGGTTGCTGTAGCAAGTGTGTAGGCACCCATCATACGGCTAATAATTAAATCGCCATTGTTTAGTTTTGGCAGCATAATTGAATCACTTATTACATCTATACTGTCGCATGTTGGGCCTGCAAGTACCGACTCAAAACGCTCGCCATCTTGTTTTGCACTATCGATAGGGTAGGCTGCCTCATCAAACATTAAACCGCTAAAAGAGCCATAAACGCCATCATCTAAGTAGTACCATGTTTTACCTTCGCGCGTGGCTTGTCCCATTACAGAGGCAACACTGGTTACACTACTTGCTACAATAAAACGGCCGGGTTCAGCAATAATTTGCATTGTTTCTGGTAATTGTGCCAGCGCGATATTAATAGGCGCACAAAATACATCAATTGGTAGCACATCTGCGCTGTATGGCACAGGAAACCCACCACCAATATCGAGCGTACTAAGTGCTGGTAAGCCTAACTCAGCAACCTGTTTAACCACTTTTGCAGATGCATTTATCGCTTCAACGTATTTAGTTGGGTTAGGTGATTGCGAGCCAACATGAAACGATAACCCTTTAATACGAATACCAAGTTGCTGGGCAAGGCTAATAATGTCGATTGCCGCCTCTGGGCTGCAGCCAAACTTTTTAGATAAATCAGCAAATGCATCTTTATTACGAAAGCTTAAACGCACTAAAATTTCGGCTTGATCTTTATAGGCAATAAATTTTTCAAGCTCGTTAATGTTATCCACCACAAACACTGTACAGCCGTAGGCAAGTGCGGCGCGAATGTCACTGTCGCGCTTTATTGGGTGCGTGTGAATTGTACGCTCGCTTGGTACGCCTTGGCTTGCTACTAAGTCAACTTCGCCACTGGTTGCTAAATCAAAGCTTGCGCCTTCATCTAACAAAGTGCGCACAACAGCAGCATGCGGTAAAGGCTTTAAAGCAAAATGTAACACAACGCCAGGCAGTGCATGTTTAAGTGCACGGTATTGACGACGTATAGCGTCGCAGTCAAGCACCATTAGAGGTGCGCCAAATTGAGAAGCAAGTTGTTCAATGTGGGCAATACTCGGTTGCGCGCAATCAATTGCTTGATTTGCAGCAACCGCTGCTGCAGGTACTTTAGTTACGGTGTCTTGTTGTTGTGTTGATAAAGCCATTTTATTTTCCGAGTCAATTAAGCAACTGCTCGGGTATGGTGTATCCACGAGTCAGTTGAGTGAGATCAATAGTGCAAACGCACAGTCAAATTCACTCTTGGATAGTTGCTCTATCGCCTTGCTACAAACGGGGTTTGTAATGTACTCGGATTGGCTATCATCAAGAAGCGGCGAGATAATAATGTAGGTTTTTATTTAGCGCAATAAAAATTTTAAATAAATTTAAAATAATTTATTTGCTATTAAAATCAGTGGCTTATGTTGATTTGTGGAGTTTGTCTTGACGATTGATTTTACTCATCAGAGGTTAAGTATACGTGCTCTTGAGAGTAAGCAAGCATCATAGCGCTAGATGTATCAGCACTATAGGCTTGTTGTAAACTTTTTTGTAAGCGGTCGTAAATTTCGGGGGTGTTCATTAAAATATTGATGGTTTTTATTACTCTTTCGCCAAGCTCTGACTTACTACATGCAAAGTAGCCATTAACAAATTCTGGAAATTCAGCTATTTCACGGCTATCTATTTGTTTTAATTGCTCACTGGTGAGTGCACCAAGTACGTTAACCTCGTAATCGACAATCATGTCTATTCTATTATGGATGAGAAGTTGAGGCAGTTGAGAGCTGGTATCTTCTGAGCTTATCGCTGCAATTTGCTCATTATACTTTGTTAAAACAGGCTCAAGTTTTTGATAACTCGTTCCTGAGTCTACGGCAAGGATAAAATCTTTTTCTAGTAGTTGAGCAACAGAGACTCGTTCAGGAAAGTTTTGTAAGGTGCGTTTAAATGCGTATATTTTTCGTTGCTCGTAAATAGTAGTTGGTATATTTGAGAACAAAATATGTTTTTCACGCTCGGGCGTTTTTATTATATCGTAGCTGCATACTGCTTCATTACCCATAAGACGCTTGATTAAACGAGCTTGGTTGGTCCACTGCAATTTAGTATAAATTGTATGATTGAGCAGGCTTTCGAACGTTTTATCTGAGTTTAAAAAGCCATCAGTAGACGCATTCGCTCTAGAGAGTAATGTAAGTGGTTCATTTGCATGGCTCAATGATGATATAAGCAGTACATGCAAGATAATCAAAAATTTAGTAAATACAGGCATAAAACTTAGTGTAAATGTTCTAAATATTTTTGTCATAAAAAAAAGCCCAAACGGGCTTTTTTTAAGTTAAAACATTAAGGCATGTTTTATTTTTAACGCGCGTTAGTGCTTTCAAAGATTTTATCAGCAGAGGCTGCAACAAACCCTGTGTAAAGCTCGCCATCGGCTTTAGGATATCTAATGGCAAACTCATAAAAACAGCTAGGGATGCGCAGTTCGCCGTCGCTAAAGGTGACAGCATACTCATCTGCAAGGGTTGATGATTGCTCTAATAATACCTCTGGTGAGCCTTTTACTTCGCCGCCTGATGTATTTAGGGCGAAGCCTGCGTCTTTAAGTGCTTGGTTAACATCCTGAATATTATCAAACTTAGCAAGCATATTAATATTTACAGTAAAGTGGTTTGCACGGTAGCCCCATGCCGACATCCACGCTGCGTACTCACTTTCAGCAAGTAACTGCTTGTATGTGTCGCTACTTACTTGCCAATGGGTACCTGAGTATAAAAAGTTATCGGCAGTTACAGCACTTTCATCTATTTGCTCTACCATATCTGTCACAATAGCTTGTAACTCTGGCGAGCACTTTTCTACTAATAACTCAGAAATAAATACTTTAGGTTGCTTAGGGTCGCTATGCTCGTAGTGTTTAGCATAGAGCTTTTTAGCTTCAAAGTGGTATTCACCACACTCTGTATAACCAAGTGCTAAAAAGTGCGCAGCTAGTTTTTCTAGGCCTACTTTTTCAATATTAAAGGTCCGCAGCGCAATATGGTCGTTAATAATGTCATCTTTTTGCGTTGAGCCTAATAAATCATGAATTTTATCTGCCGAGGGGGTAACGGCTAAATAGTTATCCCATAGGTTTTCAAATAATGTATTTACGTTAGTGTGCATGTTAAATCCTTAAATTGGGTTATTCACTTATTCAATTACTAAGCCTGGCGCTAAAGTTTGTGGCAGGTTTACCTTATCGGCCTCAACTGATGCTACAGGGTAGGCACAATAATCAGCTGCATAATACGCACTTGCTCTGTGGTTTCCACTTGCGCCTATGCCACCAAACGGTGCTGCACTAGAGGCACCTGTAATAGGGCGGTTCCAATTGACGATGCCGGCACGAATGCGCTTTAAAAAGTGGCTGTAATCATCTTCGTTATCGCCAAGTAAGCCTGCTGATAGACCAAAGCTGGTGTTATTAGCCTCTGCTATTGCGCTGTCAAAGTCGTTGTAGCGATACACTTTAATGAGCGGGCCAAAGTGTTCTTCATCGGCCATGTTTGTAATGTTAGTTACATCAATAATACCTGGGCTTACAAACCCAGTGCCTGCTTTTAGCTGCTTAAGCTCAACAAGTATTTCGCCACCACTTGCAACTAATTCATTTTGCGCTGCAACCATGCCTAAGGCGGCTTTTTCGCTGATCATGGCACCCATAAATGGTTGATCGCCAGCAAAGCTGTCATCAACAACAATGTTTTTAGTGGCGCTAATCAGTTTTTCTAAAATAGCATCGCCATTGAGCGATTTCTCAATAAACACGCGGCGTGCACAGGTACAGCGCTGGCCAGAAGTAATAAAGCCCGATTGAATAATATCGTGCACTGCAGCGCTTACATCGGCTACATTTTTAACGATTAATGGGTTATTACCGCCCATTTCAAGCGCTAATATTTTACCTGGGTGGCCTGCAAACTGTTTATGTAATAAATGGCCGGTGTTTGAGCTGCCGGTAAAAAATAAGCCGTCTATGTTTTGATGCGAAGCAAGTGCTTTACCTGTTTCTACTTCACCTTGCACTAGGTTAATAACACCTGCTGGTAAGCCTGCTTTTAACCAAAGTGATAAAGTAAATTCAGCAACGTGAGGGGTTAGCTCAGACGGTTTAAATACCACGGTGTTACCCGCTAAAATAGCCGGTACAATATGGCCATTAGGTAAATGCCCAGGAAAGTTATACGGGCCGAATATAGCCACAACGCCGTGTGGTTTATGGCGTATAAAGGCTTTTGCACCCGGCATTGGGTTTTCAGTGGTGCCGGTACGCTCGTTGTACGCTTTAATCGAAATGGCCACTTTACCTGTCATAGCGCCTACTTCTGTGCGTGTTTCCCAAAGAGGCTTGCCGGTTTCGCGCGCTATAATGGCTGCAAATTCTTCGCTGTGCTCTTTTAATTGTGCTACAAAGTTTTCAAGTATGGTTATACGCGACTCAAATGTAGTATCTGCCCATTGTACTTGTGCGGCTCTAGCTGCATTGATTGCAGCATCTACTTGCTCGGCATTTGCGCCATTACCTTGCCATACAACTTCGCCGTTACTCGGATTAACAGAGCTAAAAGCGGGGCCTTGGCCTGTATGCCATTGGTTATTTATAAGGTGTGTGTTCATATTTGTTTTACAGGCGGAAAAAACGCGCTGCATCTCCTTGGGATAAATTAAGGGCATCAGCCACTTCTTGGCTTATTACTAATGTGTGCTTAGCGTGGTTATAGTGGGCGTGCTGGGTAAAGGTTGCTCTAAACCCACTTACACCTTGATTACAAACGGCTAAAGTATCTGAGCTGTGCTGGCTAATATGTTCCAGCTCGCCAATAGTAATAGGGCATACTTGAGATTCACGAATACTTCGAATATTACCAAGCTTGGCTTCTACCGTTGGGCCTGCATCAAACAAATCAACGTAGCCACGGTGCTCAAAACCTTCTTTTTCGAGCAGTTTAAGTGCCGGTTTAGTTTTTTCATGCACGTTGCCAATCACTGCTTGGGCTTTTTTACTGAGTAAGTTTACGTAAATAGGGTATTTAGGCATTAACTCACTAATAAACACTTTATCGCCAAGCCCCACTAAATGATCGGCCTTGGGAAACTCAATACTAAAAAAGTGCTCTTGCAGCCACTGCCAAAACGGTGAATGACCATCTTCGTCACTTACGCCGCGCATTTCAGCAATCACGGTATCGGCAAAGCGTTCGCTGTGCTGCGCCATAAATAAAAAGCGTGAGCGTGATAAAAAGCGCCCGGTTAAGCCTTTACGGCTGTTTTCGCGCAAAAACAAAGTACATATTTCAGAGCATCCGGTGTAATCGTTACACATGCTTAAAATATCAACGGTGTTATAAACATTAAGTGTAGGCGAGTGGTGTACTGTTTTACCTAAATGGTAATGGTACAAAGGCACAGATAAACCAACAGCGGCTTCTATGGCGGTTGTGCCAATGACCTCACCTGTTTCACTGTCTTCTAAAACAAATAGGTAGCTTTCATCTAACGGCTGATTGATATTTTTAGCAAAGCTTTTTTCGGCGCGGTCTATTTTGTCTTTTAATTGCTGATCGTCAACCGGAAGTGAGGTAAACCCATGGCCCGATTCAATCGCAATTTGCTTAAGTGCAGCAAAGTCTTCAGTGGTAATAGGACGTAATACTTGCATTTATTACTTGCTCCAACAGCGCGCCCTAAGGCGCGCTTAATTAAATTAGCCGTTTACTACGTCGCTTACTGCTTTTTCAAAGCGTGCTAGGCCTTCTTTAATATCTTCAAATGGAATAACTAAAGAAGGGGTAAAACGAATAACATTCATGCCTGCAACAAGGTTCATTAAACCATTGTTAGCACTGGCAACTAAAAAGTCACGTGCACGGCCTTCAAATTTATCGTTTAATACCGCACCAATAAGTAAACCTTTACCACGTACTTCACTAAATACGTTGTATTTTTCGTTTATTGCATTTAAACCATCGCGAAATAGTTGTTCACGCTCTTTAACGCCGTTGAGTACATCCGGTGTGTTTACGGTGTCAAATGCAGCTTCTGCTACTGCACAAGCTAGTGGGTTACCACCGTACGTAGAGCCGTGCGTACCAACTTTTAAGTGCTCGGCGATATGAGTACGAGTGATCATAGCGCCAATAGGAAAACCACCGCCTAAAGCTTTAGCTGTCGTTAAAATATCGGGCACTACACCTAAACCTTCGTAAGCGTATAAATCGCCAGTGCGGCCAACGCCTGTTTGTACTTCATCAAAAATTAGCAGTGCATTGTGTTTAGTACATAACTCGCGTACTTTTTTAGCAAATTCGTCGGTAGGTGAAATAATGCCGCCTTCACCTTGTAGTGGCTCCATCATTACGGCACATGTTTTATCGCTAATAAGTGCTTCAAATGCTGCAATGTCGTTGTAATCACAATGCATAATGTCGCCAGGTTTAGGGCCAAAGCCATCAGAGTAAGCAGCTTGTCCGCCCACCGTTACTGTAAAAAATGTACGGCCGTGAAATCCTTTGTTAAAGGCAATAATTTGTGATTTTTCTTCGCCGTGTTCGTCAAGTGCAAAACGACGAGCAAGCTTAAGAGCCGCTTCGTTGGCTTCTGCGCCTGAGTTTGCAAAATACACTTTATCTGCAAATGTCGCTTCAACCATTTTTTGTGCTAAACGCAGGGCTGGCTCATTAGTCATCACATTTGATAAGTGCCAAATTTTCTCGCCTTGCTCTTTTAAAGCAGATACAAGCGCTGGGTGACAGTGGCCTAAACAATTAACGGCAATACCGCCTGCAAAATCAATAAACTCATTGTTATTTTGATCCCACACACGTGAGCCTTCGCCGCGTACAGGAATAACTGCCGACGGATTGTAGTTTGGCACCATTACATCGTTAAATAAGTCTCTTGTTACTTGCATTATGTACACCTAAAAATTGTGAATATTGAATAAAGATTAGCAAAATAAAAACGTTAGCGTTTTCTCAGCTAGGTAATTTTTGTTATTAAGCACTATTATCGAAGGTTGTAGGTTAAATTTGCAGTGCTATTTTGTGAAAAATGATTACAATAAAAGTCAAAATAACGAAATTAATAAGCAATATGATAACTCCACAAGACGAAAAGCTACTTTCAATTTTAAAAACCAATGCAAGAGCCAGTATTTCTGACTTGGCACGCATGCTTAATTTATCGCGCTCTACCGTGCAAAGCCGTATGTTAAAACTTGAAGAAACAGGAGTTATAAAAGGCTATAGCGTAGATTACGGTGAAGACTATTTGACCAGTATGGTCTCGGCTCATGTATCTATAAAGGTGATGCAAAAACTCACCACTAAAACCAATTTAGAACTTAAACAGATTGATGCTATTTCCCAGCTTTATGCCATAAGTGGGGAGTTTGATTTAATTGCCGTAGTGCAAGCGCAAAACTTAGAAAAGCTAAGCCATTTACTTGATGATATAGGTAATTTAGATGGGGTAGAGCGCACAACGTCGTCAGTGATTTTAGAAACAAAATTTAAGCGTTAAAGTTAAGTGTTACTAAAGCGAAAGGTTACCTATTGATTTAACTTAATATTTAATTTTATCGAAGTTAGGTATTTTGGTAAAGCCTTACTATACTTATTGTAATTAACACAATTATTTAGCAATGGATTATGCCCACAACGTTATTTTTTGCACTTTTAACTTTAACTGAACCCTTAAAATTAGGTACCAATGTATCGCTTACAACACCAGATAATGCGGTTAACCAAGTGCAATGTATTTTACACAATATGGACATGACATTTGAGTTGCAATCGTTACCTTGGCTGAGGGCTCGTCGCGAGGTAAAACAAGATAGGTTGGATGGGTATTTTACAACGCATTTAACCTCTGAGATGAGCCAGTATGGTAAGTTGTCATCACCTATTTACCTAGAAAATTGGTACTGGTTTACTCATCCCGATAGCGTTAATAAAGACCCCAAAAAATTACGTTATGGCGTGGTCCATGGCAGTTATCAGGCTAATTGGTTTAAAACGCAAAATATTACCTCGCTGCTTGAAGTAAACTCGCTGGAAGAAATAGTAAACGTACTTCACCATCATAGAGTAGACAAAGTATTACTTGATTTAGATGACTTTAATAATGCTGCCAATCGCTTAGGTATTGACGCTTCATCCTACCCGCGCTCATTTTATCGTTATGTGCCTTTAGGTGTTTTTGCTGCTAATAAGCTTATTAATTCGCACCCTTCTTTTTTAGAAAAATTCAACGAAACGATTCCTCAATGTGCCCCTGCACCGTTTTATTTATCACAGGGTGAACAAGTACAAATACTAAATACATTGTTAGAGCCAATAAAGGCGTTAATTTCACAGCCAATAATTACCGATGCCGCGGCGCAAAGTAACCATATAAAGCTGAAAAACAAAGCGCTTAAACTCGCTGACGAGCATTGGATAAAAGAAGTCAAAACACATCAACATGATTTAGCTAAAAAAATGTTACTTACTGATGCTTCATTATATTTAAAACAATGGCAAAGGCAGTTCAAAGGCATAATTACCGAAATTATAGTGACAGATAAGCAAGGTAAAAATGTGGCTATAAGCAAAATCACCAGTGATTATTGGCAAGGGGATGAGAATAAATTTAGCCTCGTATACCAGCAGTCTTTAGCGTATCGCTTTGACAGTGTTGAATATGATGCTTCAACACATCATTTTCAGGTGCAATTAAGTCTTCCGATAAAAAATGCCAAGGGCGATCATATTGGCGTTATTATTTTGGGAGTTGATGTAGAAAAAGCGCTGCACTCATTTAATAACAACGCATTAAATTAATAGCGTGTGCAGCGT
Organism: Pseudoalteromonas sp. UBA2102; assembly: GCF_002331165.1. NCBI lineage: Bacteria > Pseudomonadati > Pseudomonadota > Gammaproteobacteria > Alteromonadales > Pseudoalteromonadaceae > Pseudoalteromonas > Pseudoalteromonas sp. UBA2102. Next base: position 7,541 of record NZ_DCYU01000091.1, on the reverse strand, counting down.
CTTATTAAAGCCCGCGTGTATAGCAAAATTTTGTGTAGCTATTTATTTACGGCAGTCTTTGGCGCTTGTCTGATAACGGTTTTTTGTGCTTCATTTAATTTAATTACGTAAGCATTTCCTCCTACCAGCCCTTTAAATTCTTCATCGGTAAAAATAAGCGTATTATCATCATAAAAGGTGATCGCTTCTTTTTGCGTAACAATACCTAAATCGATTCGAGACACATCACCAGAAAAAAACTTGTCGCCTTTAAAGTTTTCGAACAGCCAAATACTTGTAGAATCAAGTAACACAAGTTTAGTCCTGTCAGGGCTAAGAGCAGCGGATGTGATCCAACAGAGTTTTTCTAAAGTTGTGCAAGTTTTAAATGAATCAATTAACTGAGCATCAAAATTGGCTGCATGATCGCCCACTTTATAAACATTGGTTATGCCATCGAAAGGTTCGGTTCTATTTTTGGTAAATAAATATAAATGGCGTTTGTATTCTACAAAGGCTTCTAAATCAAAGTTGCGTTTGTTAGGAGTAATGGGAGTGCCATCCATTTCAGGATAGGTAAACTTAATAATTTCGGCTTCGGTGGTCTCTGTTTTTATATCTATTGGGTTTTCTATTTTATAGATAGTTAACCACTTTCGATCGTTTTTATTATTGCCAAAATCACCTAAGAAAAAATGACCAAATTTATTTTGCGTCATGTCTTCCCAGTCTATATTTTTAGCATTTGTAACAAGGATTTCTTTTTCAATAGCGCCATCTTCGCCTAGGCGATAAAGTTTTGGGTCGTCACCGCCATCATTAATCGCCCACAAACGCTTTTTTTTATCAAACTCAATGCCTGAAATTTCTTTTAATTTAGGGTCTACTGATAATTGCTTTTTACTATAAAGGGTATATACAGAAAGGCTTACAAAGGAGGCAAGTGCAATAAATACAATTACCGTAGTAAATAAAATGCTTTTTTTCAACATGAAATTTTTGGTATTTCAGAGACGTAAGATGCTGTGTATTATTACTTAAGCACACTGATAACGAAAGAATTTTATAGGCTAGTGTGAACCTTTATACGATTTTTTGCTCAATATATTAATAATGAAAAATGATTAAGTTGGTTTAATACTTGCTGTACATTAGTTTGTCATTAATAAGCGAAAATTTTTATCGTAATCGCACCTTATATGTGCAGCTAAAAACTTTTTTGCACTGTAATAATGCGTAAATAAAAATTTGTTTAAATTACCCGCGTTTAATGATGTTTAAATGCACCCACATCGCCCTTTAAAGTGTTGTATCGGCCCTGTGGCAAAGATTAAGTACCCATTTTGGTTTAGTTGGAGCCTACTATGTTGAATAAACGTTTTTTCAAAACAAAAAATGAAGCTGAAGTTACCTTTGAGTTTACCCACCCTGATGCAGAGCAAGTAAGTTTACTTGGCGAATTTACCGATTGGCAGCCGGTGCCTATGAAGCTTAATAAAAAAGAAGGGGTCTTTAAATGTAAGCAACGCTTGCCAGTTGATCAGCAGTTTCATTTTCGTTATTTAATTAATGGTGATATTTGGGATAACGACCACCAAGCAGATGACTACCTACCTAATACATTTGGCACAGAAAATAGCATAGTGAACACTCAACGCATAAATTAAGGCGAGTAAATGGACGCACTTTCGCAGTTGTTTTATCTGCACGGTATCGGTTATGAGTTTACTAAATACACGGGCGAGCAGGTTATATTTAGCGAAGGCACGCGCAAACGTGCCTTACAATGTTGTGGTGTAAATACCGAAGATGAACACCAAATAGCACAGCTTAATTATCAATTAGATGTTGCGCCTTGGTTAGAGTTAGCACCCGATACCAGCTTAGTTAATTTAACTGATAACCTTTTTTATATTCGCATAGATGAGCGTCAACGTGATTTACCTGTTGCGATAACGTTGCCAAAGTTAAACGTAACCTATGAGCGTGCTAACTTACATAATTTGGCTATTACGGGCGATTACTATGTACATGGCGTGCGTTATATTGAAGTAGCAGTGCCGTTAGGGGCTATTCCGGTAGGTTATCATCAGGCGCTGGTTAGTGTAGGGGAGCAAAGCAAAGAGATTCAATTGTGGGCCACCCCAGAAAAAGTTTTTCAAGTAGATGATACTAAGCGCACTGGGCTTTCGCTGCAGTTGTACACAGTTAAAAACAAAGCAGGCCTAGGTGTAGGGGATTTTAATGATTTACTAGAGCTATGTGACTTATGTGCACAGCAACACATGGACTACATATTACTCAACCCATTACATTTGCTGTTTGCACAGCAAAGTGAGCGAGCCAGTCCCTATAGCCCTAATAGCCGTGCGTTATTAAATCCTTTGTACATTTGTGTTGAACTATCAGCTGATGCTAAAAACAATCCACAATTAGATGCTTTGTTACACAGTGATGAGGTAAAAGCGCTTTTTAACAGCAATGAACAGTTTATAAATTATGAAAAAGTAAGCGCCGTTAAATATACATTATTTAAAGCGCTATTTAGTCATTTTGAAGCACATGCCAGCGCTTCACGACGCGATGAGTTTGCCCAGTTTTGTAAACAAAACGCCCAGACCCTAACTACGCTAAATTCAGCCAATCCTACCTTTGATTACTACTTACAATGGCAGGCTAAATTACAATTAAGCCATTGTCAGCAGCACTGTTTAAATAAAGGCATGGCAATAGGTTTAATTAATGACCTTGCTGTTGGTTGTGCAGGTGATGGCGTTGAGTATCAATCTCAGCAATCACTTTTTAGTGATAATGCCAATGTTGGCGCACCGCCAGACCCTTGGGCGCAAGCAGGGCAAAATTGGGGGCTGCCTGCGCTTAATCCGCAACAATTAAAAAATGATCACTTTGCCTTTTATCGCTCACTTATTAGCGCAAACATGCAAGGCGTTGGCGGTTTGCGCATTGATCACGTTATGGCACTAAGGCGCTTATGGTGGTGCTTTGAAAATAACCATACACAAGATGGCTGTTATGTTTATTACCCTTTCGAGCACTTATTGGCTATTTTAAAAATAGAGTCTCACCTTAATCAGTGCATAGTAATAGGTGAAGACTTAGGCATAGTCCCGCCCGAGGTAAAACACGCACTTGCTGTAAGTGGTATTTATTCAAATAGCTTATTTTATTTTGAAAAACAACATGATGGTGAGTTTTTACCGTTACAAGAATTACCTAAGCATTGTTTAATTATGATAGCGAATCATGACGTACCGCCATTTTGCGGCTGGTGGCAAACAGATGATTTAGATATTAAACGCCAGTATCAGCTTATGGATGATCAGCAGTACCAACAGCAATTGCACGAACGACAACAAGAAAAACAACGATTACTGCGTTTTATACAGTTACATAGCGCAGAGCAACTTAGCGAAACTAGCGATGCTATGTGCGTTTACGGTGAACTTGCCAAAGCACTTGCACACAGTGAGACCCGTTTATTTGCACTTCAGCTTGATGATTTAGATAAACAAACATATCCGGTGAATATACCCGGTACTAATACCGAATACCCAAATTGGCGCCGTGTTTTAACTCATTCAAGCAACGCTATTTTTAAAAATAATGCCAGTACCTTGGCTGCAGTTAATTCAATAAGGAAAGGATATGAGTAGTACCGCACCAAAGGATTCATTACAGACCCATTACGACGCACAGGTAACTGCACTTCAAGGCGGCAGATTTAAAGACCCTTTTAGCTTTTTAGGGGCACATGCTTATAAAAATGGCTACGAAATACGCGTGTATTTACCCGCGGCTAAAAATGTAAATATTATTATTAATGATAAAAAAGTTATTGCTAAGCGTTATAACAGTAGCGATTTATTTATTGCAACAAGCAACGAAATGCCCTCCCAGCCTTATAAGTGCAACGTTGAATATGCAAACTCAGCATTATGTTTTTACGATGAATATAGCTTTGCAAGCAGCCTAGATACAGATGCAATGTATTTATTTAACGAAGGCAGTTTAGAGCATGCATATAAACATTTAGGCGCTCACTTTATTAATCAACAAGGGGTTGATGGAGTGCGTTTTTGTGTGTGGGCGCCTAATGCAGCCAGTGTATCTGTTATTGGCGAATTTAACCTTTGGCAAGCTAATCGTCATTATATGCGTTTTCATCCTGCGTGTGGTGTATGGGAGCTTTTTATCGCAGGGCTTCAGCCCGATACCTGTTATAAATTTTCTATTGTGACACAGCAAGGCGATGTGCTTGAAAAAGCAGATCCGTTTGCCTTTAAAATGCAGCAAGCTCCGGGTACGGCCAGTGTGTTACAACAGCAAGCAACGCCTATTTCGCTCAGTGATAGCGAGCTTAAAAATCGTCAAAAGCGTAACCATATAGACGCGCCCATAAGTATTTACGAAGTGCACTTGGGTTCATGGCAAAGGGCTGAAGAAAACCGCTATTTAAGCTATAGCGAACTTGCCGACAAACTTGTTAATTACACGCTTGAAATGGGCTTTACGCATATTCAATTAATGCCAATAAGTGAATACCCGTTTGATGGCTCTTGGGGTTACCAGCCGGTGGGTTTATTTGCACCAACTAGTCGCTTTGGTGATTACAGCAGTTTTAAATACTTTGTTCAGCAGTGTCACAAAGCAAATTTAGGCGTGCTACTTGATTGGGTGCCTGGGCATTTTCCTAGTGATCCGCATGGTTTACACCACTTTGACGGCACGCACTTATTTGAACATGCCGATATTCGACAAGGCTTTCATCCTGATTGGAATACCTATATTTATAATTACGACCGCCCGGAGGTTAAAAGCTTTTTAATCTCTAATGCGATGTATTGGCTAGAGCAATTTGGCCTTGATGGACTGCGCGTAGATGCGGTGGCTTCAATGCTTTATTTAGATTACAGCCGCAAAGAAGGTGAATGGGTTGCCAATTGTTATGGTGGGCGAGAAAACCTAGGCGCTATTGAGTGCTTAAAGCAGGTAAATTTGCGTAGTTATAAAAATAATCCGGGCATTATGATGGTGGCTGAAGAGTCGACCGCGTGGCCGGGGGTCACTCAAAGTGTTGATCACAATGGCTTAGGTTTTGGCTACAAATGGAATATGGGGTGGATGAACGACAGCCTTCATTACATGCAACATGATCCGCTTTATAGGCAGCATCATCATCACGAAATGACGTTTTCTATGGTGTACGCATTTAGCGAAAATTACATTTTACCGCTAAGTCATGACGAAGTTGTACATGGTAAAGGTTCGCTAATTGAAAAAATGCCCGGTGATGATTGGCAAAAATTTGCCAATCTACGTGCGTATTACGCATTTATGTGGGCGCACCCAGGCAAAAAGCTGCTGTTTATGGGCGGCGAAATAGCACAGCGAAAAGAGTGGGATCACAACCATTCTATTGATTGGCATTTGCTAGAGCATAAAAGCCACCGCGGTATACAAAACACTGTACAAGCGCTTAATACTGTTTATAAGCAATCGCCTGCACTGTATGAACTCGACTCAAGCCCTGCGGGTTTTGAATGGATAGATAACAACAATAACGAGCAAAGTATATTTAGTTTTGTACGTTATGCTAAAAATGCCCACGACTTTATTGTAGTAGTAGCAAACTTTACGCCTGTTTCTTATCAAGAGTATGAAATTGGGGTACCCGCAGCGGGTAAGTATAAGGTTATTTTAAACACCGATGATGACGCTTTTTTTGGCTCAGGTATTAAAGTAACAGCAAACAAAAACGCCACGGTTAGTAGCGTTAAGGCAAGCGCTCATGGCTTTTCGCATAGCATTAAAATTGCAATGGGCGGGTTAACGACTATTTATTTACAAAAGGTTGAAGATGAGTAATCGATTTGAGGTTTCACATGGGCAACCACATCCACTTGGCGCAACTATTAGCAGTGGCGGCGTTAACTTTAGCTTGTACGCACCTAAAGCAACACAAGCTTATGTATGCTTATTTGATAAAAGTGGGCACTCTGAAATATTAAAAGTAACCATGCATATCAACGAAGGCGGTATATGGACAGCCCATGTAGCGCCATTAGCCGAAGGCGCATTATATGGGTATCGCGTAGAAGGGGAGTACAGTCCTGAAAAAGGCCTGCTGTTTAACGAGCACAAGTTGCTGATTGACCCTTATGCAAAAGACTTGTTTGGCGAATTTACATGGAGTGAGCGCCACTATGGGCAAATGCCTATTGGCACGAAAAGCACCGTTAATAATGCCATTGATATACCTAAATCACGGGTTGTTAATAGCCAGCCTTATAAACACAAAAAGCCAAACCATAGCTGGTCTAATACCGTTGTTTATGAGTGCCATGTAAAAGGCGCCACGTGCCGACACCCTAATATCCCTAAAAATTTACAAGGTAAGTTTTTAGGTTTAAGCCACCCTAGCTTTATTGAGCATTTGCATAATTTAGGGGTCACCGCACTAGAGCTGCTCCCTGTACATGCTTTTATAAGTGAGCAGTTTTTAACAGCAAAAGGGCTGCAAAATTATTGGGGCTACAACACACTCAACTTTTTTACCCCCCATAAAGATTATTTAGTTGATGATGACATTAACGAATTTAAGCGCATGGTTAGTGAGCTTCATAAAGCGGATATAGAGGTTATTTTAGATGTGGTTTATAACCACACCGCAGAAGCGGGCGCCGATGGGCCGATTTTATCGCTCAGAGGGCTAGATAACCTAGCTTATTACCGGACGGTGGCTGATAAGCCTCAGGTGTATATAAACGATACAGGTTGCGGTAACACCATTAATATTGATCATCCTAAAACCTTAAAGCTGGTACTTGATAGCTTACGTTATTGGGTGCAAGTAATGGGAGTAGACGGATTTAGATTTGATTTAGCCACCATTTTAGGCCGAAATGCCCATGGTTTTAATAGCGCCCATGCGTTTTTTCAAGCCATTGAACAAGACCCTGTATTAAGCCGTGTAAAGCTTATTAGTGAGCCCTGGGATATAGGGCCAGGAGGTTATCAGCTAGGGGCTTTTGCTGCACCTTGGCGAGAGTGGAATGACCAATACAGAGATGTAATACGCCGATTTTGGCAAAGCGAAGAAGGCGTTATTGCAAATGTGGCAAAACGCATTCATGGCTCATTTGATATTTTTGAGCACAGCCAGCGCGGGCCGCTAAACAGCATTAATTTTATTACCAGCCATGATGGTTTTACGCTTGCCGATTTAGTGAGTTATGAGCACAAACATAACGAAGCTAATGGCGAGCAAAATCGCGATGGCCACAGCGCTAATCATTCCACCAATTGTGGTGTTGAAGGATTTACTAATGATGCCAAAATTATTGCCCTAAGGCTGCAGCAACAAAAGAACTTTTTACTTACGCTAATACTCTCAAAAGGGGTGCCTATGATTGCCTCAGGCAGTGAAATGGGTCACTCGCAAGGGGGCAATAATAATGCGTATTGTCAAAATAACCGCACCAGTTGGTTGGCATGGAAAGACTCACAGCTAAATCATTCACTAACCCGATTTATTGACGATG